>NZ_JBSUGE010000010.1:0-82655 GCF_054064075.1 Vibrio sp. JZG10 | reverse complement strand
TGCCCGGAGGCGGAATCGAACCACCGACACGAGGATTTTCAATCCTCTGCTCTACCGACTGAGCTATCCGGGCGACGGAGCGCTATTAAACGGATTTTCCCGCTTTGCGTCAACCACTTTTTTTAAATAATTTCAAAAAAGTGCTTGTTCGAACGCTTTTTATTCAACTGTCACTACAAAGTTTGCTTTGAGTTAAATTCCTTTTTGAAATTTGTAACTTTTTCTAGGTAACGACGTGCTTCTGCGTTCGGATGTTTCTTAGTTAGTGCCCAATAAACTTGGTTGGGTTGCAACGAATTAAGATCTTGCATTGCGCGTTTGCGATCGCTGCGATGGAATGTGTTTAAAACACCTCCAGTACCGCCATTGTAAGCGGAAATCATACTGTACTCGAGAGAGGTAGGGTGATGGACTTCTCTTAAATAACGATTTTTT
This sequence comes from Vibrio sp. JZG10, assembly GCF_054064075.1. Lineage (NCBI taxonomy): Bacteria > Pseudomonadati > Pseudomonadota > Gammaproteobacteria > Vibrionales > Vibrionaceae > Vibrio > Vibrio sp. JZG10. The sequence goes on along the minus strand of NZ_JBSUGE010000010.1, from coordinate 82,220 downwards.
AAAATGTAGAAATACGCAGTACCGGTATCGATGTTGTTTTCTGGATTAAACAAATATTCAGGGCTTGGCTGGCCTGAGCGCTTTTTCACGAGCTTGAATACGTCTCGACCGGCGGTTTTAGGTACAACTTGCATTAAGCCATACGCATTTGCCCAACTTACTGCGTACGGGTTGAAGCTGCTCTCGGTTTTAATAATGGCGTATATCAAATCTTCTGGAATATCGTATTTCTTGGAAGCTCGGCGCACGATATCGGCGTATTGGTAGCTGCGTGTTGAAAAATGGTCTTCAACCATGGGGATTTCGACGTAATACGCTTTCTTGAAATCAACGTCTTTGGTCTTGATTTTGTTTGCGATGAGATACTCCGCAAATCGGTTTGCCCGCCAAGACCACTGAATTGGCTTATTGTCTTGGTCAACAACTTGTTTATACAGAAATGGTTGCCCTTCTAACGTGATTCCTTTTGAGGAGAACAAGTCGACGTGAGCTGGGTCGTCTGGCGTGAGTAAGGTAGTGACAATCGCCTCTTTGAGGTGCTTTTGGGGCTCGGTCGGTGATACGGTTTCAATCGTGATCACGCCTTTGCGAAAGTCGACTTCGGCACGGCTAAGGTAGTTATCGATATATTTGACGTAATTACTTTTGCCTGCGTACTTAATTTCTTTTTTACCCCAGCGCTTTTGAATGTTACCAGAGAAACTATTGATCAGGGCGTCCAACGCGGCGGTATCTTTTTCAAATTGTCCAGGTAGCTCAGCTAAATTATTGGCAAAACGGTTTGTGGGCTCGTAGTTGACGTCATAAATCTTTTCGACGAATTCACGGCTACAGCCAGCCATTAAAAGTGCGGCAGCAATAAAGACAATTTTTTTCATAAGTATCAGGGCTATTGAAGGTAATAGAAAAATGACACCACAAGTGGTTGTGATGTCATTGTTTTAACTCAAGCGACTTTATTCGCTCGGCGGTGTGTAACCTTCGATATGAACGTCTTTTCCTTCAAAGAGGAAGTTTACCATTTCTGTTTCGATCAGTTTTCGGTGCTCTGGATCCATCATGTTGAGTTTCTTTTCGTTGATCAACATGGTTTGTTTGTGTTGCCACTGAGCCCACGCTTCTTTCGAGATGTTGTCGAAAATGCGTTTACCTAGTTCACCAGGGTAAAGTTGAAAGTCTAGACCTTCGCCTTCTTTTTTTAGTCGAGCACAAAATACAGTGCGGCTCATAATGACTCCTTGTATTCAATTAACGAAGTTCGTGGGGTAGCGCTTCCAGCAATAGTTTTACTGGCGCGGCTAAACCGACTTCTTCAGGTTTAGATAAGTTATACCAAAGACCTTTGTTGCCTTCCATTATCACGTCCGGTTGCTTTGATAAATCAATCAAAATTGGCGTGATATCGAGGTGGTAATGGCTAAAGGTATGGCGAAAGGTAATCAGTGTTTGCTGCTGCTTGATATTGCTGGCTTGAATGCCACGTTGATCCAGTAGCAATTCAATGTCGCTTTCTACATCCACATGTTCGGTTTGTGGGAAGCAAAATAAGCCACCCCAAATGCCTGTTTGTGGTCTTTGTTCTAACCACACTTCATGACCATTTTCGGTGTTGTGGTGAAGCATTACAAAACGAGTTTGCTTGATTGGCTTGTCTTTTTTCGGTTTTTTACCCGGGTAATCGAGCACATTGCCTTGTTGTTTTGCCACACACAGATCCGCAACAGGGCAGAGGCTACATTTGGGTTTGCTGCGTGTGCAGACCATTGCGCCCATGTCCATCATTGCCTGGTTATACTTATCTACGTCCGTTTGTGGGGTATGCGTTTCGGCAATTTCCCACAGCTGGTTTTCAACCTTTTTTTGTCCTGGCCATCCTTCGACTGCGAAACAGCGGGATAGGGTGCGCTTCACGTTGCCATCGAGAATCGCATGTGGTTGTTTATACACAGACGATAAAACGGCGGCTGCGGTAGAGCGGCCAATCCCCGGTAAGGCGTTCATTTTCTCTATATCAAGAGGAAACTCACCATTGTATGTAGAGGCGACCTCTTGTGCTGCTTTGTGAAGGTTACGGGCTCGGGCGTAATACCCTAAGCCAGTCCAAAGGTGTAGGACTTCATCTTGCTCAGCATTGGCAAGATCGATAACGGTTGGAAAACGCTCCAAGAAACGTTGGTAATACGGAATAACCGTAGTGACCTGAGTTTGCTGAAGCATGATTTCAGACAACCAGACACTGTATGCGGTCTTATTTTGTTGCCACGGAAGATCTTTTCTTCCATATGCGTCATACCATTCTAGGATGGCATTGGCGAAAGGTGTCACGACTTGCTCTGTATTCTATTATTGGTTAGGTGCAAAATTGCACCACATAATGGGCAAGAAGTACAACGGATAAACAGTAGGGATATAAAGAGGTGTGCTATTGCTTTTGGACTGCCATAGGCCAAGAGCTCAACAAATACTTGCACCTCAGTAAATTCTTTGGATAATCCCCGCTTTGATTAATCAATGTGCAGGCAAAATCAATGAGTGAAGTAACCACTAACGAATACAACGAAGACGGAAAGCTGATCCGCAAAATCCGCAGCTTTGTGCGCCGTGAAGGGCGTTTGACTAAAGGTCAAGAGAGCGCGATGAATGAATGCTGGCCAACGATGGGTATTGACTTCAAAGCTGAACTTCTCGATTGGAAAGAAGTGTTTGGTAACGACAACCCCGTTGTACTAGAGATCGGTTTTGGTATGGGTGCTTCATTGGTTGAAATGGCAAAGAATGCACCAGAGAAGAACTTCATTGGTATCGAAGTACACAGCCCGGGTGTTGGTGCTTGTCTTGCGGATGCGCGTGAGGCGGGAGTTACTAACCTGCGTGTGATGTGCCATGACGCAGTGGAAGTGTTTGAGCATATGATTCCAAACGGCAGCCTATCGACACTGCAGTTGTTCTTCCCAGACCCTTGGCACAAGAAACGTCACCACAAGCGTCGCATCGTTCAATTAGGTTTTGCTGAAATGGTTCGTGAGAAGCTGATCCCTAATGAAGGTATTTTCCACATGGCGACAGACTGGGAAAACTACGCAGAGCACATGATTGAAGTTATGAACCAAGCGCCAGGTTTCGAAAACATTGCTAAAGATGGTGATTTCGTTCCTCGTCCAGACGACCGTCCTTTAACGAAGTTTGAAGCTCGTGGTCATCGTCTTGGTCACGGTGTGTGGGATATCAAATATAAGCGTATCGCGTAACTAGAGGAGTTCATGGGATGTACCATTACGCGATATTAGCGAATCCGGGCCATAACCGAATTTACTTTGATAGCGCAATGACCATTGCCTGTTCAGAGCTAAAAGCAATTTTAGCTTCACAAGGCGTGGATGTGACAGAAATTGGTAGTAAAGAGGTTGGCTTACCTGCAGCGTTGGTGTTTTCTTGTCAGGAAGCTCTAAGCGATGAGCAGACGCGAAGAATCGCAGCCTCTTCGATTTACTATGCACTATTTGAAGTGCGCGAAGATGGTTTACTTCGACCAATTCAAGCGCCAGCGTTCAATACTTTCCCGGAAAGCATGAGTCAGATTCTGCGTTATACCGGGAAAACAAACGAGCAGTTTACTCGCTTGATGGTGAATATCGGCATTAGTGTGTCCAATACGGGAAGTGAGCAGCTAACCTTAATGGATCCAATGTGTGGTAAAGGTACAACCTTGTTTGAAGGCTTGATCCATGGTTTGAACGTGGTGGGGGTAGAGATCAATGCCAAGTGGGTGCAAGAGATCCAGACCTTTATCGTTAAGTTCATGAAGAATGGTCGCTTTAAGCACAAAGTGAGCAAAGAAAAGCGCACTGCGGGTGGCAAGAAAGTGGCGGATGGTTTCGTGGTTGAAGCTGCAGCAAATAAAGAAGATTACAACCAAGGCAATCTTCAGTTTATGAAGCTGTATTCGGCTGATACACGTATCGCTGATCAAGTCGTGAAAAAGAACTCAGTTGATGTGATGGTGTCTGATCTGCCTTATGGTGTGCAGCACGGCAGCAAAAATGCCAAGGACAGCAAACTGAACCGGAGCCCACTAGAGCTTTTAAAAGAGGCTCTGCCTGCATGGAAAGTGGTACTGAAAAAACAAGGTTCAGTGGTGTTGTCTTTCAATGAATTTACATTGAAATGGAAAGATGTCGCGGCATTATTTGAAGAGCAAGGTTGGAAGGTACTTTCAGAAGAGCCTTACATCGGTTATCTTCACCGTGTTGATCAATCTATCAACCGCAATATTATTGTGGCAGTAAAACCATAATCGACTTGAGTCGAACGAACCCTATGGAAAAGCCAACGACACGTTGGCTTTTTTTACCTCTGAGCTCAACGAGTTCTCTTGTAAATAGAAGGTAGAGAATGAAACCGACAGTGGAAATTTTGACAGATATTTTGGCGGAAGTGCGTCCTTTAATCGGCCAAGGTAAAGTGGCTGATTACATTCCTGCTCTGGCAAAAGTACCCAGCAACAAGTTAGGTATTGCGGTATACACCAACGAAGGTGAGGTTATCAAGGCGGGCGATGCCGATGAACCTTTCTCTATCCAATCTATTTCAAAAGCATTGAGCTTGACGTTAGCGATGTGCTTGTACAAGCAAGAAGAAATTTGGTCTCGAGTGGGAAAAGAGCCTTCGGGGCAGGCATTTAATTCGCTAATCCAGCTAGAAATGGAGCAAGGTATTCCTCGCAATCCTTTTATTAATGCTGGAGCGATAGTTGTGGCGGATCTGTTGCAAACTCGCTTATCTGCACCTCGTCAGCGCCTATTGGAATTTGTACGTCAGCTTTCTGGTGATACTCATATTGTGTATGACAAAGTCGTCGCGGCATCCGAAATGATGCATGGTGATCGTAATGCGGCGATTGCATATCTCATGCGCTCGTTTGGCAACTTCGAAAATGAAGTGATTCCAGTGCTGCAAAACTACTTCCACGCTTGTGCGCTGAAGATGAGCTGTGTCGACTTGGCTAAAACGTTTAGCTATTTGGCAAATAAGGGCACATCGGTACAAACGGGTAAGCCCGTTGTTTCTCCCGTGCAAACCAAACAACTTAATGCACTGTTAGCAACGTGTGGCCTGTATGATGGCGCGGGCGAGTTTGCTTATCGTGTTGGCATGCCTGGTAAGTCTGGCGTCGGTGGTGGCATTATCGCGGTAGTACCTGGCGAAATGACCATTGCAGTATGGTCTCCAGAGCTTGACCCTTCAGGTAACTCGCTTGCTGGCACTAAGGCGCTTGAGTTGCTATCGGAGCGAATTGGCCGTTCGATTTTCTAATGTTGAAGTTCTATATAAAAAGCCTCTCAATTGAGAGGCTTTTTTGTTTTTGGGCTGCGTTACTCTTCGCTTTCTTCGGCCATAAAGGCTTCGAGCAAATCATTAAGGAAGAGCTTACCTTTTTCAGTTATTTGCCAATGAGTGGCGGTTTCACTCAAGTAGCTCATTTCTAACGCCCAATCGATGGTTTCTTGAATCGTACTGAGCGGCAAGCCTGTGGTGTCCACGTAATCTTGCTTCGGGCATGCTTCCATTAAGCGGAATCGGTTCATGAAAAACTCGAAAGGACGGTCTTTATCCGCGACGACATGTTCTGTATGCAGATAAGGTTTGACCATATTTTGATAAGCCGCTAAATAGCCACGCGGGTGTTTTACCTTCGTCGTTCGAATAATACGTCCGTCGGTAAAACTGAGTTTGCCATGGGAGCCACAACCGATACCAAGGTAATCGCCAAAGCGCCAGTAGTTGAGGTTGTGCTGACACTGATAGCCCGGCTTGCTGTAACCTGAGATTTCATATTGCACATAACCCGCGGCTGCAAGTTTTTGGTGTCCGAGCTCGAAAATATCCCACAAATCATCATCATCAGGTAGCGTTGGTGGCTTGTAGTAAAACATGGTGTTTGGCTCGATAGTGAGCTGATACCAAGAAAGATGCGGCGGTGCCAACTCAATCGCTTTGTCCAAATCTGCCAAGGCTTGTTCGATGCTTTGAACAGGTAAGCCGTGCATGAGATCGAGGTTAAAGCTGTTCAAACCGATTTGGTGCGCTAATTTAGCAGCATTGACGGCTTCGTCTTGGCCGTGAATGCGCCCCAAGCGCTCAAGCTTCTGTTGCTCAAAGCTTTGCACGCCGATAGAGATACGCGTTACACCAGCTTTGCGGTAGCCAACAAAACGCTCTGCTTCGATGGTACCTGGGTTCGCTTCCATGGTGATTTCGATTTCAGGCTTAAACGGAATACGCGCTTCAATGCCCTTAAGTAGACGCTCGATGCCTTCTGCCGAAATCAAACTCGGCGTACCACCACCAATGAAGATTGAATGCAGTGGACGTGGCGCTTCGTTAAGGAGGTATTTCTCAATGTCGGTATCCAAATCTTCTAGAAGGGCACTGATGTACTCTTCTTCTGGAATCTCGGTTTTGAGCGCGTGAGAGTTAAAGTCGCAATACGGGCACTTTTGTACACACCAAGGGATGTGTACATACAAGCTGAGTGCTGGGGGCGTTAACATGGTCTAATTCGCTCGTGATTACTGAGACACTTGCTCAGACAGTTGAGCAAACAACGACTTGAGCGCTTTACCGCGGTGAGACAGTTGTTTTTTACGTGCAGGTTCAAGTTCGGCTGACGCACAGTTGTTTTCAGGAACAAAGAAGATTGGGTCGTAGCCAAAGCCATTTTCACCGTGTGCTTCAGTTAGAATGCGGCCTTCCCATTTACCGTGGCAGACGATAGGCGTTGGGTCGTTCTCGTGGCGCATGAGGACTAATACGCAGTGGAAACGTGCTGTACGTTCTGCTTCTGGTACGCCTTCCATTGCCGCTAGCAATTTTTCTAGATTCTCTTGATCAGATGCGTTCTCGCCTGCGTAACGTGCAGAGTAAATGCCCGGAGCGCCTTTTAAGAAATCGACTTCTAAGCCAGAGTCGTCTGCAATCGCAGGAAGCCCTGTTTCTTGTGCGGCATGGCGAGCTTTAATGATTGCGTTTTCAATGAACGTTGTGCCCGTTTCAGCTACTTCCGATACATTGAATTCACTTTGCGCTAATACTTCAAAGCCGAAGTCAGACAACAAATCTGCCATTTCACGAACTTTGCCTTGGTTACCAGTTGCTAGCACAATTTTTTTCATGGGAATCTCTTTTAATAGTGATAGAGGAGAACAAATCGTTCTCCTCTAGATATTCTTTAACTAATAAGTGGTTTTTAGCCTGCTTAGATCCAAAAGCTTTTGGATCATCACAACCCAATTACTCTTCAACATAAAACTTCTGGGTGAATTTAAGCTTACCTGAGCCTTTGTTTCCAGCTTTTACGTCAATATCGAAAGTAAAAGTTTCTTCGTGGGTAATTGGCAGTTCGGCTAAATAGTATATCGCATTGCCTTCTTTGACTTCACGAAAGGACAAGGTCTGAGTTTGGCCGATGAGGTTTTTCGCGCGTCCAGCAATTTTTGCTTCTAATGCAGGTTTACCCAATGAAGCTCTATCTAGCACGCTAATATTAACCACAGCGAGGTATCCATTACGCTTGATATCGTAGCTACGTGCGACTTTCGGTGTTAAGAATGTCGAGTTAAACGCGACATAGTGTACTTCGATATCTTTCATATTTTTAAACTGATCGGCGAAGCTTGGTAACGACAATAGGCTGATCAGTAATGCGGTAATCCATTTGCTCATTGTTACTTCCTCAAAGCACTTGTTATAAAACAACCATAGCCGCAATTTTACCTTGGTCACGGGGGAAAAATGCGAACTCAGTCATTGGTACTAGTAAGTGTGGTACAAAATTGTAAATAAAAAGCCATCATAAGATGGCTTTAATTTCTGTCGGTATCTGGGTAGGTGATTCTATCCGAATTTGTTTGTGCCGTCCTAATTCACCTTTTTCTATGTGAACCAAACCCTTAGCGATTTTAAACTGCTTGGCTAAGAACTTAGTGAGGTGCGCATTAGCTTTGCCATCGACAGGTGGAGCAGTAATGGCGATTTTGAGCTCTTCACCATGCAAGCCAACAATTTTATCGCGGCTTGCTTTAGGTTGAATATAGAGCTTTAGGATGATGTCCTCGCCATCTTGCCAAACTGCGGCTGACATTATAACTGGAACCAAATTGGACCAATGATATCACCCATCAAGAAGTTCGCGAACTGCAAGCCGATAAACAGTACCAGTACGCTCAAATCAAGACCACCAATAGCCGGAATAATACGACGGATTGGTGCGCACATTGGCTCGGTTAATTGATGGAATACGTACTCGATAGGGCTGCGACCTTGGCTTACCCAGCTCAAAATTGCACGGATCAATAGTACCCAGAACAGCAGACCTCCAGCGGCTTTGATTAATGATAACAAGCCTAAGAACAAGAAATCAGCGCTGAAAGAGACGGAACCGTTCGAAGCTATCAGGATCAGAACGACAAATTTAAGCACACACAACACGTAGGCAAACAACACGGTTGCTAGGTCAATATTCCCCACGGAAGGGATAATGCGGCGCAGTGGGCCAATGACCGGTTGAGTCGCTTTTACTATGAATTGCGAGAATGGGTTGTAGAAGTCTGCGCGTGCAGCTTGCAACCAAATTCGCAAAATTACGACCATGATGTACAGGTCAAATAGGGTTGAGATGAGAAAACTCATTGAATTCATAAGGTACCCTTAACAAGTGATGGATGATACTAAACGGAGTTCATCCAAATAATTAAAACAGTTTTTCCATTTCTTCCGCGCGAGCCACAGCAGCTTGCATGGCTTTAGCAACAATATCTGAAAGTTGATGTTCGTTGAATGTACGCAGTGCTTCTGCCGTAGTCCCACCTTTCGATGTCACGTTCTCACGCAGGGTCGATAGCTCAGTTTCTGGGTTGCTAACCACCATACTGGCCGCGCCCAATGCAGCTTGCTGAACCAATAGTCGAGCGGTGTCTTTATCAAAACCTTGAGCAATCGCTTCTGCTTGCATCGCCTCCATAAACAGGAAGAAGTATGCCGGAGCACTGCCTGCTGCGGCAATCACATTATTGATGCCAGACTCTTGCTCAACCCAACATACTTTACCGACCGCTTCCATTAACTCTGCGGCAAAAGCTTTGTCTTGCTCAGTTACATGGGCTGGTGCGAATAAACCACTCATGCCCAACCCAAGTTGTGATGGCGTATTTGGCATAACACGAACCAAGTTCAATTTGGTGTCTAGCATATCATCCAATCGTGAACAGTTGATGCCAGCGGCAATAGAAATCACCAGTTTATTAGTGAAATCGATCGCTTGCAGTGGTTTACAAACATCAGCCATCATTTGCGGTTTCACAGACAATACCACCACATCCGCCTCGGTCGCAGCTTGGATGTTATCGCTGGTGGTACGGATGCCAAAATCTTGTTCTAGCGGAAGACGGCGTGCCTCTGAAGGCGCTGTCGCGGTAATGTTTTGCGCTGGGTATCCGTTAGCAACCAAGCCAGAAACAATGGCTCTCACCATGTTGCCAGCACCAATGAAGGCGATTTTTTTATGTTCCATTTGTCTGATTTCCATCATGATATTTAGAGTTTGTTGTGCGCTCAGGTGTATAATGGCGCCGCTGTTACTTACTGCTCCTATTGGCGAGTAAGATGATTGCGCGATTTACTCTTTAATTTAACGACGAATTTATGTCGCGAGTGAGCGTTTTGTTAATTTAGCTGTAGTCTCGTGCGCCGAAAATAGCGGTTCCAATACGAACCATTGTACTACCAGCTTCGATTGCAGCGGTCATATCACCACTCATTCCCATTGATAATGTATCGATTTCTGGGAACTGAGCTTCGAGTGTTTGCTTCAATGTGGCCAACTTCTGAAACTCATGAAGTTGTGATTCGTAGTCAGACACGTTGGCAGGAATCGACATCAACCCTCTTAAAGTGAGGTTGGGTAGGCGAGAAATCAACTCCGCCAGCTCGAATACTTCCGCTTCGGTGACACCAGACTTAGATGCTTCACCACTGGTGTTAACCTGAATCAGAACTTGTAGCGGTTTAAGTTCACTGGGACGCTGATCATTCAGGCGTTGAGCAATCTTGGTTCGATCGATGGTGTGAACCCAATCGAAATGTTCAGCAACAAGTCGCGATTTATTCGACTGAATCGGGCCAATGAAGTGCCATTCGATTCGATTATCTGGATAATGCTCGGCAAAGTGCTGAACTTTACTGACGCCCTCTTGGACGTAGTTTTCACCAAAGGCGGTTTGTCCCGCTTGGTAGGCTTCGAGAATTGCCTCGACAGGTTTAGTTTTGCTTACCGCTAGAAGTTGCACTGACTCTGGAGTTCGACCACATTTTTGCTCGTCATATCGAATTTGAGAGGTGATATGTTCAATATTTTGTTGAATACTACTCATAGCTGTACTTTAGACTTAAGGATTTTAAATGGATATCACTGAGTTACTGGATTTTAGTGTAAAACATAATGCCTCAGATCTACATCTTTCTGCAGGTGTCCCACCAATGGTTCGTATTGATGGGGATGTGAGAAAACTAGGCATTCCAGCGTTTACACACCAAGAAGTGCATCGTTTGGTTTTCGAAATCATGAACGATGCCCAACGCAGTGAGTTCGAAGAAAAACTCGAAGTCGACTTCTCTTTTGAGTTGCATAACGTTGGTCGTTTCCGTGTCAACGCTTTCAACCAATCTCGTGGCTGTGCGGCAGTATTCCGTACCATTCCAAGTAGCATTCCAACTTTGGAAGAGCTGGAAGCTCCCGAGATCTTCAAAAAAATTGCGAACGCTGAAAAAGGCTTAGTTCTGGTTACTGGCCCAACAGGTTCTGGTAAATCGACGACCTTAGCAGCCATTGTTGACTACATTAACCGTAATCACAACAAGCACGTACTCACAATTGAAGATCCGATTGAATTTGTTCACAACCACAATAAATGTTTGATCAACCAGCGTGAAGTACACCGTGATACGCATAGTTTCCAAAACGCACTGCGCAGCGCATTACGTGAAGACCCGGATGTCATTCTGGTTGGTGAGATGCGTGACAAAGAAACCATCAGTCTTGCGTTAACGGCGGCGGAAACGGGGCACTTAGTGTTCGGCACGTTACACACCAGCTCGGCGGCAAAAACCATTGACCGTATTATCGATGTGTTCCCTGGCAGCGATAAAGACATGGTGCGCTCGATGCTTTCTGAATCCCTTCGTTCGGTTATCGCACAAAAATTATTGAAACGTAATGGTGGTGGCCGTATTGCATGCCATGAAATCATGATGGCAACGCCTGCGATTCGTAACTTGATCCGTGAAGACAAAGTCGCGCAGATGTATTCGATCATTCAAACTGGTGCGGCTCACGGCATGCAAACCATGGAGCAAAATGCTCGTCAGTTAATGGCACAAGGTATGGTCGCTCGTGAAGAGGTCGATAGTAAGATCGGGTTAGAAGTGCAGCAATTCTCGTAATACGTAGGTGAACACGGAAGATGGATCTAAATAAATTTCTCGAAGGTATGCTGGCGCTGAAAGCGTCGGATCTTTACATCACGGTTGGTGCGCCAATTTTGTTTCGCGTGGATGGCGAATTGCGACCACAGGGTGAAAAACTTACCGAGAGTGATGTCGCGGCATTACTCGACAGCGCTATGGAGCCAGATCGGCGTCAGGAATTTCGTAAAAGTCGTGAGTCGAATTTTGCCATTGTGAGAGATTGTGGCCGCTTCCGTGTTAGTGCCTTTTTTCAACGGGAATTACCGGGTGCGGTGATTCGTCGTATTGAAACCAATATTCCCACCTTTGAGCAATTAAAGTTACCGTTAGTGTTGCAAGATTTAGCGATAGCCAAGCGTGGTTTGGTGCTGGTGGTTGGTGCTACCGGGTCAGGTAAGTCCACCACAATGGCGGCAATGACGGGCTATCGAAACAGCAACAAGACGGGGCACATTTTGACGGTCGAAGATCCGATCGAATTCGTGCATGAGCACAAGCGCTGTATCGTGACTCAACGCGAAGTTGGGTTAGATACGGAAAGCTATGAAGTTGCGCTTAAAAACTCGCTGCGTCAAGCGCCAGATATGATTTTGATTGGCGAGATCCGTAGCCGTGAAACAATGGAATACGCGATGACATTCGCTGAAACAGGTCACCTGTGTATGGCAACTTTGCACGCCAACAACGCCAACCAAGCCTTAGAGCGTATTCTTCACTTGGTACCGAAAGATCAAAAAGAACAATTCTTGTTTGATTTGTCGATGAACCTAAAAGGTGTGGTTGGTCAGCAGCTGATCCGAGATAAGAATGGGCAGGGGCGTCATGGTGTGTTTGAGATCTTGCTAAATAGCCCACGTGTGTCGGATTTGATCCGTCGCGGAGATTTGCATGAGTTGAAGTCAACCATGGCTCGCTCAAATGAGTTTGGTATGCTGACGTTCGATCAATCTCTTTATAAGTTGGTGATGCAAGGTAAGATCAGCGAAGAGGACGCGCTGCACAGTGCTGATTCGGCGAATGATTTGCGCTTGATGTTGAAAACACAGCGTGGCGAAGCATTCTCTACGGGCAGTCTTGCTAACGTTAAGATCGATATGGATTAAGCGTGTTTAGACGAAAAAAGGTTGGCACTTGCCAACCTTTTCTTGTTTTGAGTATTGTGTTTTATTCACCCCAGAGGGCTTCAAACCAGCTTTCTAGAATCACCACCGCTGACTGGCAGTCCACATTCCCTTTCGATAGGGCTTTGTAGCCGCCCATGCTGAACAACTCCGCACGAGCTTCTGCTGTAGATAAACGCTCATCATGCAGTTCAACAGGTAAGCCGTATCGGCCTTGCAGACGCTTAGCAAATTTTCGTGCACGAGGGGTTATGGTCTCAAGGTCTTTGCCATGAAGATCAGTTGGTAAACCGACCACTAGCAAATCTGGCTGCCACTCTTTGATTTGCTTTTCGATATCGTCCCAATTTGGAATACCGTCATTGGCTTTAAAGGCTTTTAATGGGGAAGCCGTACCAGTAATTTCTTGGCCAATAGCGCTACCAATGCTTTTGGTCCCAAAGTCAAAAGCCATAATTGTGCGTGACATAAGGTGTCTCTATCTAATCTAACTGTATATTCGGACTAAGCATGTCCAGAGTCTGCTGAAAGATGACTGGGGTCGATGCCCAGCTTTTCGACCGCTTTCTTCCAACGCTCGTTGATTGGTGTATTAAAGATAATTTCAGGCGTCGCTTCAATGGTGAGCCAAGAGTTTTCGACCAGCTCATTTTCTAATTGGCCTGCACTCCAACCTGAGTAGCCAAGTGCCACTAAGTAATCACTTGGTTCTGCTTCTGTTCCTAACACCGAAAGAATATCACGTGAAGTGGTTACTGCGAGGTCATCGGTCATTTGGACGCTGGACTCGTAGTAATCTTTAGGTTTATGCAGAATAAAACCACGATCTTCCGAGATTGGGCCGCCATTGTAGACTGGTCTATCTAGGCTGGCTTCAAATAGGCGCGGGTGTACTGGCTGAACTTCCACCTGCTTGAGCATGTTGCCGACGGTGATATCAACAGGAGCATTGATCATCAATCCCATAGCGCCGTCTTCGTTGTGCTCACAAACGTAGATCACGCTGTTTTGAAAGTACGGATCTTTCATCCCAGGCATGGCAACTAAAAAGTGATTTGTGAGATTCATACTCATATTGACCCTTAACTCTCGTAAATGCCCTTAAGCAAACATCATACAGTTTACCATCTAGGTATGTGCATGAGTTTGCTTAAGTTAATGTACTACGCTCTCTATTAACTGTAATACAGTTTGAGTTATTCGCCTTTTACTCGACGCTCAATCGCATCCATCAGTTTGCCAGTGATTGAGATGTCAAAAGCCGCTTCAATTTCGCGAATACAGGTTGGGCTGGTGACGTTGATTTCTGTTAGCTTGTCGCCAATTACGTCAAGGCCAACAAAGATAAGGCCTTTTTCTTTCAGTGTAGGAGCCACAGTTTGAGCAATCTTAATATCGGTCTCGCTTAGTGGTCGAGCCTCACCTGTGCCACCAGCTGCAAGGTTACCGCGCGTTTCACCTTTTGCAGGAATACGAGCTAGACAGTAAGGCATTGGTTCACCATCTACGACTAAGATACGTTTGTCACCGTTGCTGATATCTGGCACGAAGGTTTGCGCCATTGCGTAGTTTTGACCGTGGTTGGTCAGTGTCTCGATGATTACAGAGACGTTAGGGTCGTTTTCTTTTACGCGAAAGATAGATGCGCCGCCCATACCATCAAGCGGTTTTAGGATGACATCACCATGTTTTTCACGAAACTCTTTAATTTTCTCTGCTTTTCGCGTCACGATTGTCGTTGGTGTCAGCTCAGGGAACCACGCTGTAAACAGTTTTTCATTACAATCACGTAGACTTTGAGGTTTGTTAACGATCAGTGCACCTTGTTCTTCTGCACGCTCAAGGATGTAAGTCGCGTAGATGTATTCTGTGTCAAACGGAGGATCTTTACGCATTAGTACAGCGTCTAGCTCAGACAGTTCGATCGTTTGCTCTGATTTGAACTCGTACCAACCGTTTGGATCTTCTTTTAGCTCCACCACTTTAGTATCTGCAATGGCAACGCCTTGATCGAGATGCAGATCATTCATTTCCATGTAGTGGATTTCATAGCCGCGTCGTTGCGCTTCAAGCATCATGGCAAAGCTAGAGTCTTTTTTGATGTTAATGGACGAAATTGGGTCCATCACAATGCCGAGTTTGATCATTATTTTTCTCCGTTTAACCAAGATCGCCGAAACGAACTTGTAAGGCTGTAATTGCTGTCAGAGCCGCTGTTTCGGTGCGCAGAACGCGAGGGCCGAGTAGCGTTTCTTCAAATTGATATTCTCGAGTCATCTCGATCTCTTCAGACGATAAACCGCCTTCAGGGCCGATCAGTAGGCGCACTTTTTCAACCGGTGTTGGTAGTGTGTTGATTGAGTAGTTAGCACGAGGATGAAGATTGAGCTTTAAGCCATCGTACTCTTCTTTACACCACTCTTCCAAGCTCATAATTGGACGAATTTCTGGAACGACATTGCGTCCACACTGCTCACAGGCACTGATGGCGATTTTTTGCCATTGCGCGAGTTTTTTCTCAAAGCGCTTTTGGTCAAGCTTGACGCCACAACGTTCGGAAATCAGAGGTGTGATGGTATTGACGCCAAGTTCCACTGACTTTTGGATAGTGAACTCCATCTTATCGCCACGTGAAATAACTTGACCAAGGTGCAGGTCTAAAGGGGATTCAATACTGTTTTCTACACGCTCAGTAATGTTAACCAAAACCGTCTTTTTGCTGACTTCACTGATAACCGCTGGGAATTCTGCGCCGCTGCCGTCAAATAGGAGAACGTCTTGGCCTTCTTTCATTCGCAGAACACGGCCGATATGGCCTGCTGCGTCGTCACTTAAAGCAAGTGAGCCAAGTTGATGAATGGTTTCTGGATGATAAATTCGAGGGATACGCATGAGATTTCCAGCAAGAGAATAAACTTAAACCCTAACATGGATGCTTTACACCGAAAAAACAAGGGGCAAGAAGCGTTTCAATATCAGTTATTGAAACGCTTCAAGGTAGAGGAGCACTAGAGTGCGCGACAGGCTTTTTGAACAAATGGGTTATGATTGCCTTGTACTTTGGCAATGCGCTCGTCACGCTCACATTCCCATTTATCGACTGGGTAGGTTTTGTTCCAAGCACTCATCAACTGTGTTTGCTGTTTTGATAATTTAAAGCCGTACTCTTTGCTCATGTATAGGTAGGTACGAGCAATCGAACCTCGAGCACGGTCTGGTGGCATGACTTTACGCTGCTTAAAGTTCACTTGCATCTCACAGCGACCATAACTCACGCCATCGATACCGTTCCATTGGCTAAAGTTGTAGTTCGAACGGTCACCGTTTACTTCACCAATGGCAGGGGTTAGGTTGTGCAGGTCTGCTTCCATCAAGCGAAAGGTTTTGTCTTTTTTCTTGCAGTTTTTACGTCCACCATCTTGCCAGCATTGACGCTGGTGGCCAAACTGCCACGCAGGTACCACATGCTCCCATTCGATTCGTGCGGCCCGCTTTTCCTGTTTACGGACTTGGTAACCGCAAGAGGCTAAATCTGGGGAGCCTTTTTTGCCTTGCCATTGAATGTTGCAGCCACAGTAAAAGCTCGTTGGATGGTCTTGATAAATTTTTACCGCCTCACGTTTGGCGGCAGAGAATGAGCTTGGTGGCGCGGCAACCGCAGTGCTAGAAAGCGCGATAAGTAACAAAGAGAATAGGTATTTCATGATTAAAGTCTTTATAAAGTATGACTTTATTCATGATAACACGCATAAAATAGCTTTAGTGATGAGTAAGTTAACAATAAATAGCGAAGGGAAGGTTTTGATAAACTCGATCTTTATTTTGGGAACGCAAGTAACACTATGAGATATAGATTACGATAACTGAATGCCCGTGAAGTTAAGTGGTTGGCGGCATTTCTGACAAGAGTACGTCGCCTCTTTGCGCAGCACTTTATTATGACGGCGAATTGATAGAGGGTAGGTCATACAGCCACAACGATACTCAAAGGTTTTACCTTGAACGGATTTTACTTCAAAGCTGTGAGTGGTTTTGGCGGGCACTTTAAATACGGCTTCCATGACACCTTGCCATTCTTTGCCGTGAGGTCTAACTCGTCCGTAAACCTGATAAGTAATCAGGTGAGCCACCTCGTGAGGAATGACTTCATCTAAGAATGCTTGGGTGTTTTCGCGAAATAAAACGGGGTTTAGGCGAACTTGATTTAATTGAAGGTAGGCTTTTCCTGCCGCTTTTCCGCGGACGTTGAAGGTGACCGTTGGAATAGGAAAAGAACGTTTGAAAGCTTGCTCTGCCATCGCGATGCAGTCCGCCATCACTTGCTTGGCTTTATAGCTTAGTTCTATATCCACAACTCACCTCGATAAATCAAATAAAAAAGCCCCCGCATTCGCGAGGGCCAGATCATAGCATCAGTTAATTACGGAGTGTGTTTTTTCTTGATGGTGGCATGGTAAGCGTGCCATGTACCGTAGCCTAGAATTGGCATGGTAAACAACATTCCGATCCCGTACGTTGCAAAGCCGATAAGAATACCGCCGCAGATGATCGCCGCCCAAACAATCATCGCTGGAATGTTGGATTTCACCGCATTAAAGCTAGTAAATACAGCGGTCATCATGTCTACGCGACGCTCCATCATGAGCGGAATAGAAAAGGCTGAAATGCTAAACACCACACAAGCCAAAACAAAGCCAACTAGAGAGCCGATGACAAGGAAGGGGAGGAACTCACTTAAAGATGCCCCTTGAACAGAAGGGTAAAGCGCATGAAGTAGAGCGGCAATACGCATCCAAAATATCATACACACTGCGAGTAACACGGCGAATGCCCATTGAGATGTTGAATTACGACCGATCGCTTTCATTGAATGGAACAAGCTTGCTTTGTGTCCGCGCTCTCTCTCACAACTGGCATCATACAAGCCGAGCGCGAGAAACGGACCGATTAACATGTAAACAATCAAACTGGGCATGACGACCAAGTGTGTGCCTTGCCACTGAACGAGCAAAACAATGCCTATGGCAGCTGCCATAAAACAGATGCCATAGAAAGCACTAATAAGCGGCATTCGCACGAAATCATGCAGACCTAATGCGAGCCAATGAAAAGGTGCAGAAAGATTGACCGTATTGCACGGTATGGTTCTGGCGTATTCGTTGTCTGGCACTTCCTTTCGCTTGTTGTGGAAGTCCGATGGATTAACAGTTCGAGGCATAACTCCTCCTTGATTTATTCCCACATTATCCGCTTATACCAACTGACAGCGGTTTTTGTTCAGTCAAACTTGAAGCGACTTTTTCAAGTTTACATCTGAGCATTGGCTTAGTTTGGTATCGGCCATAAAGATGCCTGACTCATGTCTTTACTTAAGTGTTGCTTCCACAGTCGCCAGCATCCGACGTCTCTATTTAAATTGGAATTAACAATATTTTAACTATTGGCGGAGATGGGATAATTTACAAATAATTGCTTAAAATTTATTCGGTATAAAAATGAGGGAGAAACAGGACTGCTTTGTGGGGCAGGGCGGTATGAGCTGAAATGGCTGGATAAACGTTGCTGAAAATAAAAAGCCCCCGCCATAGGCGAGGGCTTGATTGATTCTTGCTTGGCTTGATTATTTGATGCCAGCGAAATCGCGTAGAAGTGCAGCTTTGTCTGTCGCTTCCCAAGGGAATTCTTCACGACCGAAGTGACCGTAAGCCGCTGTCTTCTTGTAGATAGGTTGAAGAAGGTTAAGCATTTCTTGTAGGCCGTATGGACGTAGGTCGAAGAATTGACGAACTGCTTCAATGATGATGTCGTGAGATACTTTCTCAGTACCGAACGTTTCCACCATGATAGACGTTGGATCAGCAACACCGATTGCATAAGAAAGTTGGATCTCACAACGGTCAGCCATGCCAGCCGCTACGATGTTTTTCGCTACGTAACGTGCTGCGTATGCTGCACTACGGTCAACTTTTGATGGATCTTTACCAGAAAACGCACCGCCACCGTGACGAGCTGCGCCGCCGTAAGTATCTACGATGATCTTACGACCTGTTAGACCACAGTCACCCATAGGACCACCGATTACAAAGCGACCAGTTGGGTTGATGAAGAAGTTTGTTTCTTTGTTGATCCACTCAGAAGGTAGCACTGGCTTAATGATCTCTTCCATTACCGCTTCACGCAGGTCTGAAGTTGAGATTGAATCACAGTGTTGAGTTGAAAGAACAACCGCGTCGATACCAACGATGTTACCTTGATCGTATTGGAATGTTACCTGAGATTTTGCATCAGGGCGCAACCAAGGTAGTGTGCCGTTTTTACGAACTTCTGCTTGCTTTTGAACAAGACGGTGAGAGTAAGTAATTGGCGCTGGCATTAGTACTTCAGTTTCGTTACAAGCGTAACCAAACATGATGCCTTGGTCGCCTGCACCTTGTTCTTTAGGGTCAGCTTTATCAACACCTTGGTTGATATCTGGCGACTGTTTACCGATTGTGTTTAGTACCGCACAAGAATCTGCATCAAAGCCCATATCTGAATGTACGTAGCCGATTTCACGAACGGTTTCACGAGTTAACTCTTCGATGTCTACCCATGCTGAAGTCGTGATTTCACCACCCACCATTACCATACCGGTTTTAACGTAAGTCTCACATGCAACACGAGCCTTTGGATCTTGCTCTAGAATCGCGTCAAGAACCGCATCAGAAATCTGGTCTGCAATTTTATCTGGATGACCTTCTGATACTGACTCAGAAGTAAACAGGTGCTTAGCCATGTTAGCTCCACTATATCTGGTTTAAAACTGGGGAATGATAAACTCTCCAGCGCAAATTAATACTAATTTTTGTAGGTGTATCTACATCTAGACGTCTATTCTAAATTTGATTGCTCGAATTACAAGCTCTTTTTTGGTTTTTGTTATAACCAAACGTTTGCCTGATTTATTGATAATTTTAAGAACTTCGAACGATTTGGCGCGAAAGGTGCAATATTTGTGAGGTTTTGGACTGGAAAACGTTTGCACACCCAACAGGGCTTTGAGAGAATTATGACCTACTTTTCGTTTCGCTTAATGTACTCAGGAGCAGACATGTCGTCTCGTAAACATCTTGCCAATGCAATTCGTGCTCTAAGCATGGATGGTGTTCAACAAGCTAACTCAGGCCACCCAGGCGCACCAATGGGTATGGCTGATATCGCTGAAGTTCTTTGGCGCTCTCACCTAAACCACAACCCATCAAACCCAGAGTGGGCCGACCGTGACCGCTTCGTGCTGTCAAACGGTCACGGCTCAATGCTTATTTACTCTCTACTGCACTTAAGCGGTTATGAGCTATCTATTGACGATCTGAAAAACTTCCGTCAATTGCACTCAAAAACCCCAGGTCACCCAGAGTACGGTTACGCGCCTGGTATCGAGACAACAACGGGTCCTCTTGGCCAAGGCATCACTAATGCTGTTGGTATGGCTATCGCAGAGAAAGCACTAGCGGCACAGTTCAACAAAGAAGGTCACGACATCGTTGACCACTTTACGTATGTGTTCATGGGTGACGGCTGTCTAATGGAAGGCATCTCGCACGAAGCATGCTCTCTAGCAGGTACGCTAGGTCTAGGCAAACTGATTGCGTTCTGGGATGACAACGGCATTTCTATCGACGGTCACGTTGAAGGTTGGTTCTCTGACGATACACCTAAGCGTTTTGAAGCTTACGGCTGGCACGTAATCCCAGCGGTAGATGGTCACGATCCTGAAGCAATCAACGCAGCGATTGAAGCGGCTAAAGCGGATCCTCGTCCGACTCTAATCTGTACTAAAACAATTATCGGTTTCGGTTCTCCTAACAAGTCTGGCTCACACGATTGTCACGGTGCACCATTAGGTCACGATGAGATTCAAGCGGCTCGCGAATACCTAGGTTGGGAGTACGGTCCATTTGAAATCCCTGCAGATGTTTACGCTGAGTGGGATGCAAAAGAAGCAGGTGCAGCGAAAGAAGCGGCTTGGAATGAAAAGTTCGAAGCATACGCAGCAGCTTACCCTGCAGAAGCAGCAGAGCTTAAACGTCGTCTAAACGGCGAACTTCCAGCGGAATGGGAAGAAAAAGCGAACCAAATCATTGCTGATCTTCAAGCAAACCCAGCGAACATTGCATCACGTAAAGCATCGCAAAATGCACTAGAAGCGTTTGGTCAAATGCTTCCTGAGTTTATGGGTGGTTCTGCTGACCTAGCGCCTTCTAACCTGACCATGTGGTCTGGTTCTAAGTCTCTAGAAACGGATGACTTCTCTGGCAACTACATCCACTACGGTGTACGTGAATTCGGTATGACCGCTATCATCAACGGTATCGCATTGCACGGTGGTTTCGTTCCTTACGGCGCAACATTCCTAATGTTCATGGAATACGCTCGTAACGCAATGCGTATGGCTGCGCTGATGAAAATTCAGAACATCCAAGTGTACACGCACGATTCGATTGGTCTTGGCGAAGATGGCCCAACTCACCAACCGGTTGAGCAAATGGCATCTCTACGCGTAACGCCAAACATGAGCACATGGCGTCCGTGTGACCAGGTTGAGTCTGCCGTAGCATGGAAACTAGCGATTGAACGTAAAGATGCACCAACAGCACTTATCTTCTCTCGTCAAAACTTAGCGCAACAAGATCGTACAGCTGAGCAAGTAGCGAACATCGCGAAAGGTGCTTACATCCTGAAAGATTGCGAAGGCAAGCCAGAGCTTATCCTTATCGCAACAGGCTCTGAAGTTGAGCTAGCAGTAGAAGCTGCGACTCAACTAACAGCAGAAGGTAAGAAAGTACGCGTGGTTTCAATGCCATCAACAGATGCATTCGACAAACAAGACGCCGCTTACCGTGAAGCAGTATTGCCATCAGACGTAACGGCACGCATCGCTATCGAAGCAGGTATTGCTGACTTCTGGTACAAGTACGTTGGTTTCGATGGTCGCATCATCGGCATGACAACATTTGGTGAATCTGCACCTGCTGGTCAACTATTCGAGATGTTTGGCTTCACGACTGAAAACGTAGTGAACACAGCAAAAGAATTGCTAGTGTAACTGCTAGATTGTCTCAATAGTCGAACGTAAAGGACGACTGTTAGATGGTAAAGTTGGAAAGGCCATCATTGCGATGGCCTTTTTTGTTTTTGTCAGGTTTTCCAACCATGTGGAATGCTTTGGTGAATACAGTCTAAAAGTACGGATAAGCGCAGTGGTGGTCTTCCTGCAGGCGTATAGCAGTTAATGGAGATGGGCTCTGAAAGCCAACCTTCTAAGCAAGGTGTGATTCGACCCGGATGATGTTTCTCGTAGCCGCTTGCTGTCCAAGTTGGCAACAGTCCAATACCATGACCATTCGCGATGCTGTCGATCTGCATTGCGATGTTGTCGCTGTACAAGCGACTCACAAATGGCTCTAAAAAGAACTCACCGTGTTGAGGGTGTGAGAGCATCAATCCATTTTCTTGTACAGAGCCAAAATCGATCCACGGATGCGCTTCAAGCTCTTTGGGGTGCAGGATCGAACCGTGTTGTTCAAGATAAGCTGGAGAGGCAAAGGGTGTGTAACGAAATGAGCCTAATACCTCTTTGCGCCAATCGAGATCTTTACGCTCACCGAGCCAGATGAACAAATCTGGGTCATGGTGCGCTTCAGAAAAGTCACTGGTAAGTTGAACCCTAACGTCAGGATTATCGGCAAGAAAACCGTTGAGCACACCACCTAGCCAACTTCTAACTAATGCTGTGTGACAAACAATATGCAGCGGCCCTGAAACTTGGTTTGTTAAACCTTGAAGCGCGTCATAACTCTCTTCACTTAGCTCAAGAATCTGGCGACTGTAGTGGGCAAAAATTTCTCCCGCTCTTGTCAGAACTAATCGGTTACCTTGTCTTGCGGTTAGAGCCTGACCGAAATCTTCTTCTAATTGTGCTAAGCGACGACTCAGCGTTGATTTAGGCTGGTTGAGGGCCTTGGCAGCGGCGGTCAAACTCTTATGCTGATTGAGCGCATCAAAGGCTCGAATTGATGCTAAGTCGTGCATATTTCATTTACTCCTTACTGCGTTATGCACGGGTTCCATAAATGGGAAGAACCGTTCCATAACTCTCACTATGCATCTCATTCTATTTGTGAATAATTCACTTTCGAAAATAATAATCATTATCAATTATGGAGATGTAGATGTCTACTCTTAGACTGCCAGTTATTACTGCAACTGGTATTTTAGCCTTCGTCAGTGTCCCTCATGTGTTTGCCAATGATGCGGTTTCTAAAATGGAAACAGTGGTTGTAACTGCATCAAGTTATGAGCAATCTCAAGCGGACGCGCCTGCAAGTATTAGTGTGATTTCGCGTGAGGAGTTGGACTCTCGTTATTACCGCGATGTGACTGATGCACTAAAAAGCGTGCCTGGTGTCGTCGTAACAGGTGGTGGTGACACTACCGATATCAGTATCCGTGGTATGGGTTCTAAATACACTTTGATACTGGTCGATGGTAAACGTCAAAGCACACGTGAAACTCGCCCAAATAGTGACGGCCCTGGTATCGAACAAGGCTGGTTACCCCCTCTTCAAGCGATTGAGCGAATTGAAGTTATCCGTGGTCCAATGTCGACGCTTTATGGCTCTGATGCGATTGGTGGTGTAATTAACGTGATCACGCGAAAAGACGCGATGGAGTGGACAGGTAATGTTCAGCTAGGCACGGTTCTGCAAGAAAACAGTCGCTCGGGCGGAGAGCAGAGCGCGAATTTCTTCGTCAATGGGCCGCTAGCCGAAAATCTATCTCTCCAAGTATACGGTCAGTATACCGCAAGAGAAGAAGACGATATTGAATACGGCTATGAAGATAAAGATATGCAAAGTATCTCTTCAAAACTGACCTACCAGATTAATGACCGCCATTCTGTGCAACTAGAGGGTGGCACATCGGCACAAAGTCGTCGCGGTAACGTTGGCCTTTCCGTACCAACGACGGGTTGCCGAAGAGGTTGTGAGGATTCACTCAACGAATATCGTCGTAATTATGTAACGCTAAGTCACAATGGCGACTGGGACTCGGTTGGCATCTCAGATACTTACTTACAACGTGAAGAGAGCGAGAACAAATCTCGCGAGATGACGATCACCAACACCACGTTCAAATCGAGCTTGGTGACTGGTATTGGAAACCATACGTTGACGACCGGTGTGGATGCTACTCATGCCGAACTTGAGGATTTTACTTCCAATAAAGCGTCATCGAAGACCGAAACATCGAATACGCAGTGGGCTGTTTTCATTGAAGATGAGTGGAGAATCGCCGATCCGTTTAGCGTTACGCTTGGTGGTCGTCTAGATCATGACGAAAACTATGGTGCGCACTTTAGTCCGCGTGTCTATGGTGTATGGCGAGTTGACCCATCTTGGACTGTGAAAGGCGGTGTGGCAACAGGTTTCCGTTCTCCGCAATTACGTGAAATTACTCCTGGTTGGGCGCAAGTCAGTGGCGGCGGTAATATCTACGGTAACCCAGACCTTGATCCTGAAACGTCGCTAAACAAAGAAATCAGTGTCTTGTATCAAGGTGACTCTGGTTTAGATGTCTCTTTGACTGCGTTCCATAATGAGTTCAAAGACAAGATCACACGTGTTGTTTGTCCAGATACCATCTGTACAGATGGACCAAACCAATGGGGTGCAGATCCAACGTACCGCATTAACGTGGACGAAGCGGTCACACAAGGTATTGAAGCGACCTTAGCATCGCCATTAACGGAAACCATTTACCTCAGCTCGAGCTACACATTTACCGACTCAGAGCAAAAAACAGGTGAATACAAAGGCATGCCGCTGCAGCAGTTACCAAAGCATTTGTTTAATGTGGATGTAACTTGGCAAACAACAACAGATCTAGAAAGCTGGGCTAAAGTCACTTACCGAGGTAAAGAAATGGATCCGGTTACTGGCCCATCAAGAAACAGTATCGTAGAGCCTGCTTATACCTTTGTGGACGCTGGTGTGACATACCAGTTAACCGATAATACTCGTATTAAAGGCGCGATCTATAACTTGCTGGATGAGGAAATCAGTTACGAAGAATACGGATATGTCGAAGATGGTCGTCGCTACTGGTTAGGTTTAGACGTCGCATTTTAATTATTGTTGTAATAAGGCCGAGCATTGTCTCGGCCTTTTTTAATCCTGCTTTACTATGATTCAACAGGTGCGTTTTTCAGCCTGATCAGGTAGTATCTGTGACACGAAATTTTTGGTAGGGCGAAGGATAAATGCTAAAGGTTGCGATCAATGGATTTGGACGTATAGGTCGTAATGTTCTGCGAGCCGTATATGAAAGCGGAAAACATCAGCAGATCAAGGTTGTGGCGGTTAACGAGTTAGCGCAGCCAGAAGCGATGGCGCACCTACTGCAATATGACACTAGTCATGGTCGCTTCGGTAAAAAAATCTCCCACGACCAAGAACATTTGCATGTTCATCATGACAGCGGCGAATATGACTCTATTCGCATTCTTCACCTCTCTGAACTCGAACTACTTCCTTGGCGCGATTTAGAAGTCGATATTGTCTTGGATTGCACTGGCGTGTTTGGTTCACAAGCCGATGGGCAAGCGCATATAGAAGCTGGCGCGAAGAAAGTGCTGTTTTCACACCCGGGCGCAAACGACATAGATAATACGATTATCTATGGTGTGAACCACGAAACTCTGAAAGACGAGCACCGTGTTGTCTCCAATGGCTCTTGTACTACCAACTGTATCGTTCCCATCATTAAAGTGTTAGACGAAGCCTTCGGTATTGAGTCCGGTACCATTACCACGATTCACTCTTCCATGAACGATCAGCAAGTAATCGATGCGTACCATAACGATCTACGCCGTACCCGCGCAGCGAGCCAATCTATTATTCCGGTTGACACTAAGTTGCATAAGGGAATTGAAAGAATCTTCCCGAAATTTTCCAACAAATTCGAAGCAATTTCTGTTCGTGTCCCAACCGTTAACGTCACCGCAATGGATTTAAGTGTCACAATTAATACAAATGTGAAAGTTAATGACGTAAATCAAACCATTGTTAACGCATCTCAGTGTACATTACGTAACATTGTTGACTATACTGAATCGCCACTCGTTTCCATCGACTTTAACCACGACCCCCATAGTGCGATTGTTGATGGAAGCCAGACTAGAGTGAGTAACGGGCAACTCGTAAAAATGCTCGTTTGGTGCGACAACGAATGGGGCTTTGCTAACCGGATGCTGGATACTGCCTTAGCAATGCAAGCTTCTTCTCAAGTGGAGCAGTAATGACGAAGAAGTGATGGAGAATTTTTATTTCAAGCCTTGAAATAAATCCATGATATCTCCATATCATCTATAACCAGTTTGAAGAATTAACAGGCTTGGCAGGGTTGCCGAGTTTTCAAAAACTTTAATTATCAATATTTGAGAGGACACATCATGTCTGTAATCAAGATGACTGACCTGGATCTTGCAGGTAAACGTGTATTTATCCGTGCTGACCTAAACGTGCCAGTAAAAGACGGTAAAGTAACTTCAGATGCACGTATCATCGCATCTCTTCCAACTATTAAGCACTGCCTAGAAGCAGGCGCTAAAGTAATGGTTACGTCTCACCTAGGTCGCCCAACTGAAGGTGAATACGCTGAAGAGTTCTCTCTACAACCAGTTGTTAACTACCTAAACGACGCACTAGATTGTGAAGTTAAGCTAGCAAAAGACTACCTAGATGGACTAGAGCTAAACGCTGGTGAACTTGTTGTTCTAGAAAACGTTCGCTTTAACAAAGGCGAAAAGAAAAACGACGAAGAGCTATCTAAGAAATACGCAGCACTATGTGACGTATTCGTAATGGATGCATTCGGTACGGCTCACCGCGCTCAAGCGTCAACTCATGGTGTTGGTATGCACGCACCTATCGCTTGTGCTGGCCCTCTTCTAGCAAACGAACTTGAAGCGCTAGGTAAAGCAATGGACAACCCAGCTCGCCCAATGGTTGCTATCGTAGGTGGTTCAAAAGTTTCTACTAAGCTAACTGTACTTGAGTCTCTATCTAAAATCGCTGACCAACTAGTTGTTGGTGGTGGTATTGCTAACACATTCATCGCAGCTGCTGGCCACAACGTTGGTAAGTCTCTATACGAAGCGGATCTAGTAGACACTGCTAAGAAGCTAATGGATGAGTGTGCAATTCCAGTAGCAACTGATGTTGCATGTGCGAAAGCATTCGACGAAAACGCAGAAGCAGAAATTAAGCACGTTTCTGAAGTACAAGACGACGACATGATCTTCGACCTTGGCCCAGATTCAACAGCTGAACTAGCAGAAATCCTTAAGAACGCGAAGACTATCCTATGGAACGGTCCAGTAGGCGTATTCGAATTCAAGAACTTCGAAGCAGGTACTAAAGGTATCTCAGAAGCTATCGCAGCATCTGAAGGCTTCTCTGTTGCAGGTGGTGGTGACACACTAGCTGCTATCGACAAGTTCGGTATCAAAGCTGACGTTTCTTACATCTCTACAGGTGGCGGCGCTTTCCTTGAGTTCGTAGAAGGTAAAGTTCTTCCAGCAGTAGAAATGCTAGAAGCACGCGCTAAGTAATTAAAGCAAAGCGGGGGAGTGATTCTCCCGCTTTCTTGTTTGCTGCAACGTGTGAGGAACTCTGCTAGAATAGCCTCAGTTGTGAGCAAACGTTTGCAAGATTTTCAACTTAACAAGTTTTGTTTAAAAACGACAGATAAATAGGATTACATCCATGTCTAAGATCTTCGACTTCGTAA
The DNA here is from genome assembly GCF_054064075.1 of Vibrio sp. JZG10. NCBI lineage: Bacteria > Pseudomonadati > Pseudomonadota > Gammaproteobacteria > Vibrionales > Vibrionaceae > Vibrio > Vibrio sp. JZG10. The sequence continues at coordinate 54,747 of NZ_JBSUGE010000010.1, read as the reverse complement.
AACCAGGTGTTATCTCTGGCGATGACGTTCAGAAAGTATTTGAAGTTGCAAAAGAAAACAGCTTTGCACTTCCAGCAGTAAACTGTGTGGGTACTGACTCTGTAAACGCAGTACTTGAAGCAGCTGCAAAAGTTAAAGCTCCAGTTATCGTCCAGTTCTCTAACGGTGGCGCTGCTTTCTTTGCTGGTAAAGGTCTAAAACTTGAAGGTCAAGAAGCTCAAATCCTAGGTGCTGTTGCTGGTGCGAAATACGTTCACGCTGTAGCTGAAGCTTACGGTGTTCCAGTAATCCTACACACTGACCACGCAGCTAAGAAACTACTTCCTTGGATCGACGGTCTACTAGACGCTGGTGAAGAGTACTTCGCGCAAACTGGTAAGCCACTATTCTCTTCTCACATGATCGACCTTTCTGAAGAGTCTCTAGAAGAGAACATCGAAATTTCTGCTAAGTACCTAGAGCGCATGGCTAAAATGAACATGACTCTAGAAATCGAACTAGGTTGTACTGGTGGTGAAGAAGACGGCGTTGACAACTCTGATATGGATGCGTCTGAGCTATACACTTCTCCAGAAGACGTTGCATACGCATACGAGAAACTAAGCGCAATCAGCCACCGTTTCACTATCGCAGCATCTTTTGGTAACGTACACGGCGTGTACAAACCAGGTAACGTTGTTCTAACTCCAACTATCCTACGTGATTCTCAAGCGCACGTTTCTGAGAAATTCGGTCTTCCAGCGAACTCTCTAAACTTCGTATTCCACGGTGGTTCAGGTTCTTCTCTAGAAGAAATCCGTGAGTCTATCGGTTACGGTGTTATCAAAATGAACATCGATACTGATACACAGTGGGCAACTTGGGATGGTATCCGTAAGTTCGAAGCTGAAAACCACGATTACCTACAAGGTCAAATCGGTAACCCAACTGGTGAAGATGCACCAAACAAGAAGTACTACGATCCACGCGTATGGCTACGTGCTGGTCAAGCTTCAATGGTAGCTCGTCTAGAGCAAGCATTTGCTGACCTAAACGCAGTTGACGTACTATAATCGTTACTGATTAAGTTACTTAAAAACCCGCTTTTTGAGCGGGTTTTTTTATGTCTATCATTTTGCCCCTATGTTTCTTTCCCTGTTTTCCTATTGATATCTTTATGCGTCAGGTTGTATTTTCTGGTGGGATGTTCCCCCTTTAACGTTTTTAAATAAAAACATAGGAATATCAGTCATAGGAGTGGCGAAATAAGAGTGCATTGCGTAACCTGTAACAAGCCAATATCAGAAAACTCTGATAAAGTCTTGTTTTGCATATCTTTGCGAAACTCTGACTTTGAAAAAAGTCAAAGTTGGGATATTGTGCCAAAAATCTGACACTGTTCAGTGGGGCAATAGGGATGTTGTTTTAGAAAAGAGCCTTTAAAAAACAAGGTTCATAAATTAACGGCAATTGGATTTATATATCTTTATTTTTGAGGATAAGAATTATGGCAGGTGAATCGGTGGGTATCGATACCACTTTAACGGATGGTCTAACTCAGGCTGAAACTTGGCTGACAAACAACTCAGATCTACTGGTTCAGTACGGTGTGAACATTATCTCTGCGCTGCTTATTCTGTTTATCGGTAATATTATCGTTAAAGCAGTCGCTGGTAGTGTTTCTAAAGTACTAGAAAAGAAAAACATGGATAAGGCTGTCGTTGAATTTATTCACGGTCTTGTTCGTTACTTGCTATTTGTAATCGTACTTATCGCCGCTCTTGGTCGATTAGGCGTTCAAACCGCTTCAGTTGTGGCTGTAATCGGTGCGGCAGGTCTTGCTGTTGGTCTTGCGTTACAAGGTTCACTATCAAACTTTGCAGCTGGTGTACTCATTGTTGCGTTCCGTCCATTCAAATCTGGCGACTACGTAGAAATTGGCGGTGTAGCGGGTAGTGTTGAAGCAATTCAAATCTTCCAAACTGTTCTAAAAACACCAGACAACAAGATGGTTGTTGTGCCTAACTCGTCAGTAATCGGTGGTGCAATTACTAACTACTCTCGTCATGCAACGCGACGTGTCGACTTAGTGATTGGTGTGTCATACAAAGCGGATCTTAAACTAACGAAGAAAGTAATTCGCGAGACGCTAGAAAAAGATCCGCGTATCTTGAAAGATCCTGATATCACAATCGGTGTACTTACACTGGCAGACTCTTCAGTAAACTTTGTGGTTCGCCCATGGGTGAAAACTGCAGATTACTGGGGCGTATACTTTGATGCAATGCAAGGTATTAAAGAAGCACTGGATGAAAATGGTATCGAAATTCCATTCCCACAAATGGATGTTCATCTGAACAAAATCGACGCTTAATACAAGCGGTAGATATTCGAAAGCGAGGCCAATTGGCCTCGCTTTTTTATATCTCATAAAGAATGTGATTACCGGCAAGCAATAGACGTTTTAGGTGTTTACCGGCAAAGCCAAAGGTGAATTCAGGCAACCCTGGCGTATAGAGCAACTCTTCGTGTTGATACAGGGTTGTATCAACAATGAGCGTGACATATTCAGGTAAGCCAATCGGACATACCGCTCCAGGCAAACAACCTAACACTTCGACCATTTCACCGTCGTCACAAATTGAGGGGCGTTTACCTGTGACGGCCTTTATTTGTTTGGCATCGAGGCGAGAGTCTTTTTCTGTTAGATAAATTGCGTAGCCTTGTCCTTTAAGTTTTAAGAAGAGGCTTTTGGTGTGCGTGCCTGTCCATCCAAGCTCGGACGCAACTCTTATATCCGTGTCAAAGTCTAAGATGGCTTCATGCTGCCATTCCCGAAAAGGAATAGAGAGCGCGTTGAGTCGCTCTCTATTGATATCATAGATACGCTTTAGTGACTCCATGTCTTTGTTGTCCTGTTGATTACCAGTACTTTTCAATAAGTTCACTAGCTAAAATATACGCTATCGTGAACATCATTACTGCGACCGCGATGTCGATGCCTTTTTTCACTCTTGGCTTTGATAGGGTAGGGCCTAGTTTTGCGGCTCCTATCGACAAGGTATAGAACCAAACAAAGGAAGCCATCATCGTACCTAGTGCAAAAGCAATTCGGTCATGGCCTTCAAACTGCCCACCAATAGAGCCCAGAATAACGACTGTATCTAAGTACAAGTGTGGGTTAAGTACTGTGACGGCTAACGCGCCTAATATGACCGTTCGACGACCACGAGCGACGACTTCACCTTTTGATTCTGACTCACTGTCTGACTTAAACGCACTCTTAAGTGACAGTAATCCATAAAAGCTCAGGAAGGCAATACCACCAAGCGTCACCGATGTTAGCAAGATTTCATTTTGAGACAAAATCGCACCACCACCAAAGATACCTAGAGAAATGAAGATCATATCTAGGATGCTACAAATAGTGGCAGTCGTCAGGTGATGATTGCGCTTTATGCCTTGATTTAAGACATACGCATTTTGTGCGCCGATCGGAATGATCATTGATGCCCCTAAACCAAACCCTTGCAATAGAACCCACAAGCTCACACTTCACCTCACTTCAAAATAACCAATAAATTCTCAGAAGAGTGAAAGATAAAGAGTTTATCTAAATAAGTATAATTAATGATTTTAATATTATATTAGCCAAGCTAATTTAAGGGTTGGTGTTTTATCAGGAGAGGAAGAGTAGGATGAGAGGGTTGGACTACAAATGGATTGAGGCATTAGATGCCGTGGTTTATCAGGGGAGCTTTGAGCGTGCTGCTGAGCATTTATTTGTCTCGCAATCAGCGATTTCTCAACGTATTAAACAATTAGAGAAGTTTCTCGCACAACCCGTTTTGGTTCGTAGTCAACCACCCAAGCCAACGCCGATTGGTAAAAAGTTATTAGGCCTTTATCGTCGAGTGCGCTTACTCGAGCATGAAATTCTGCCCGAACTCAAGAATGATACCAGTACTCGACCTGTACAACTCTCTTTGGCGACCAATGCTGATAGCCTTGCTACTTGGCTACTGCCTGCACTGCAAGATGTCATGAAGCAGCGTCAGGTTGAACTCAAACTCACTATCTATGGTGAATCTCGTTCCATCGAAAAGCTAAAAAGTGGCGAAGTGACGGGGGCGATCAGCTTAGAATCCCAGCCGATACCTGGCTGTAGAGCGGATTACTTGGGACGTGTTGATTACGTTTGTGTCGCGAGTCCGGAGTTTTATCAGCGTTACTTTGCTCAAGGCGTCAATAACCAGACGTTGGCCAAGGCGCCGGCCGTTTCGTATGATCAATATGATGACCTACATAAAACCTTTCTTACCGAGCATTTCAATGTCAGCCCTGATAGCGTCATTCACCATAACATCAGCAGCTCTGAAGCGTTTCTAAAAGTGGCGTTAGCTGGTGTAGCCTATTGCTTAATCCCTCGTTTGCAAATTACCGACGAGCTAGAGCGTGGCGCGTTGGTTGATGTTACTCCCGGTTTTTTAATGTCCCATCGGATTTATTGGCATCATTGGCAACTGGAAACGGGGGTTCTACAAGAAATCTCACACGCGATAGTCGGGTATGCTCAGCGGCACTTACCTCAATAAGTTCATTGTCGCATCGATGGGTTCATTGCCGACAGAGTGTTTCGTTGAAAAATTACGCCAATGTTACATAGTCAAAGTTGTGTTAGAAGTCATTCTGAGTGCTTGGATAATCGACAGAAGTTTCTATTATGAAACCATACACTTTCTCAGTAGTGATAGTTTTGTCTGAATCTTGAGCCTTTCTGCTGAGAGTAAGTACTTTATTTTTGTATGGATGGATTTATTGAATGAGACTGTATTCATTTTTGCTGGCTTCTGCACTCAGCCTTACTAGTGCTTCAGTGTTGGCGAACTCGCCTGAATTTGCTCACGTAACGACGACAGGTTATGGTGAAGTTATTGCTACACCAGATATGGCGACGTTTTCTGTAAAAGTGGTAGACACGACAATGACTGCTGAACAGGCCAAGCAGTCAGTAGACAAAACCGTTGAGCAATTTCTGAAAAATCTGTCCGATGCTGGCTTATCAAAAGACAATGTTACCAGCTCGAATTTATATCTTGCGCCTCAATACCACTACCCTAAATCTGGTAAAGCAGAGCTCGTTGGTTATCGCGCTTCTCGTAGCATTGATGTGACGGTTACGGATCTAAAAAACCTAAACCAGTACCTAGATATGGCGTTAGAAGCAGGGATTAATCAGGTTGATAATATTCAACTTAAGGTAAGCAACCAGGCTGAGTATCAGCAAAAGGCACGCATGGCGGCTATCCAAGATGCGCGAGAAAAAGCAGCGTCACTGGCTACTGGCTTTGAGAAAAAGTTGGGTGATGTCTGGCAGATCAATTACAGACAGATGCACGTTCAGCCAGTTCTAATGCGCTCGATGGCGATGGACAGTAAAGAAGGGGCAAACAGCTACCAGGATTCTACCATGATTATTCGCGATCAAGTTGACGTGATTTACAAGCTGAAATAAGGCTGGGTGCAAAAAGAAAAGGCAGGGTATTCCCTGCCTTTGTTATTTCTGCTTCACAAATTAGTGAAGGATACGAGCACGGATAGTGCCTTCAATACTTTTCAGTTTCGCTAGTGCTTCTTCTGAGCGCTCGGTTTCAACATCGATCACCACGTAGCCGATTTCAGCGGCTGTTTGTAGGTACTGTGCGGCAATGTTAATACCGTCTTCCGCGAAGATGGTGTTGATCTGAGTAAGAATACCAGGACGGTTTTTATGGATGTGAAGCAAGCGAGAGCACTCACCACCGTGCTCTGGCAGTGACACCTCTGGGAAGTTTACGCTTGAAAGCGTAGAGCCGTTGTCAGAGTACTTCGCCAGTTTTCCTGCGACCTCAACACCGATGTTCTCTTGTGCTTCTTGCGTTGAACCACCAACGTGTGGAGTGAGGATGACATTATCGAACTTCTGCAAAGGAGATTCGAACGGGTCGGCATTCGTTTTTGGTTCTGTTGGGAATACATCAATCGCAGCGCCCGCAATGTGACCCGCTTCTAAACTATGGCAAAGTGCTGGAATATCCACGACAGTGCCGCGTGCTGCATTAATAAAGATTGAGCCTGGCTTCATGCGAGCAAACTCAGCTTCACCCATCATATTTTTTGTTTCTGGCGTTTCAGGAACGTGCAGAGAAATTACGTCACACTTGTTTAGTAGTTCACTCATGGTATGTACTTGCGTCGCATTACCAAGGGACAATTTGTTCTCGATGTCGTAGTAGTAAACGCGCATACCTAAGTTTTCGGCAATAATACCTAGCTGCGTACCAATGTGGCCGTATCCGATAATGCCAAGACGTTTGCCACGTGCTTCGTAAGAGTTGTCAGCACTTTTCTTCCAAATACCGCGATGTGCAAGCGCATTCTTTTCAGGAATGCCACGCAGAAGTAGTAGGATTTGACCAAGTACCAGCTCCGCCACACTGCGTGTGTTAGAGAACGGTGCATTAAACACTGGAATGCCGCGTTTTGCTGCTGCGTCTAGGTTTACTTGGTTAGTACCGATACAAAAACAGCCAATTGCAACCAGTTTATTCGCCGCATTGATTACCTCTTCGGATAGGTTCGTACGGGAGCGAATACCGATGAAGTGCACGTCTTTAACCGCTTCAATCAATTCTTCTTCCGGAAGGGAACCTTTATGGTACTCAATGTTGGTATAACCAGCTGCTTGAAGAACTTCAACTGAAGAAGGGTGGAGTCCCTCTAACAAGAGGATCTTAATCTTTTCTTTTTCCAGTGAAACTTTGGCCATTTTTTCTCGTCCTTAAAATGGAAAGGTGGGCTAATGTGGCGCACATTGGGCAAAACTATTAAAAAGGGGATAATTGATAGTTTTGTAGGAGGACAAACGTTTCCTTGTGCGTCTTCTGTTCAATAAAGTAACAAAAAAAAATTGCTTTGGGTAAGAAAATTACGGAATAAGAGATAATTTTCTTAGAGAAAGGAATAAAAAACGGTGCCTTGCAGCACCGTATGTAATGAAATAACAGAAAAGTGAACCAGATAGGTCGATTTGAGCCGTTATTTATTCTTCAATTTTTGCGCCTTCTGGTGTGCCTGTGATTACGACGTCAGCACCACGGTGAGCAAAAAGACCCACAGTCACCACACCCGCGATACCGTTGATCTTGTCTTCCATTTCTTTCGGGTTAGTAATCTGCATGTTGTGTACATCCAAAATTACGTTGCCGTTGTCAGTCACAACGCCTTCACGGTAAGCCGGGTCACCGCCCAGTTTGACTAATTCGCGCGCAACGTAAGAGCGTGCCATTGGGATCACTTCTACAGGTAGTGGGAACTGACCTAGTACGTCAACTGCTTTGGTGCCGTCAACAATACATACAAACTTATCAGAGATTGCTGCGACAATTTTCTCACGAGTCAGAGCCGCGCCGCCGCCTTTGATCATTTCACGTGCTGGGTTAATTTCGTCTGCGCCATCAACATACACATCCAGCTTCATTACGTCGTTACACTCGTATACTTCAATACCAAGCTCTTTAAGGCGCTCAGTTGAAGCGACAGAGCTAGACACTGCACCTTTAATATCGTCTTTGATAGTGCCTAGTGCATCGATGAAGTGATTCACGGTAGAGCCAGTACCAACACCGACAATGCTGCCTTTCTCAACATATTTTAGTGCTGCCCAACCAGCCGCTTTTTTCATTTCATCTTGAGTCATGCCAATCTCCTGAATAGATGTTCGTTAACGTTTGCGGGCGTGATTATAGCGGCTTACTTGCCACTTTCCCATTGCCATATTCGGCTTGGGGTCACGATCTTAGGTAATGGAATGTCCCAGCTTTCGATTGGTAAGCGTTCTACATGTTGGCAGTCGTGAGCGATACCAACAGGCTTGGCACCTTCTCCGGTTATAAACCAATGAGACAGGGTACGGTCATAATACCCTCCGCCCATGCCTAAGCGGTGGCCGATGCTGTCGAATCCAACCAAAGGTGTACAAATGATATCAAGTTGACGAACGGGTTTGAGATGGCGGATGTCTAGTTTGGGCTCTAAGATGCCGTATTTGTTGTAGACCAATTGATCATCACTTACGTACAGAAGAAACAGTAACTGACCTTTGGAAAACGGATGGATGACAGGTAGATAAACCGATTTTCCCTGTTGCCACAACCACTCAATGAGCGGCTTGGTATCAAGTTCACCGTCAGCAGAAAGATAAATAGCAATATGCTGCGCTTGCTGGATTTCAGGAATTTGAGAGAACTGAGTGACAAGGTCGATCCCTGCTTGGAATTGCGTATCGCTACACAATGCGTTGCGCTTTTCACGAATCAGTTTGCGGAAGTCTTGTCGAGAGAGGTCTGACATAGAGAGAATACCCCAGGGTGCCGTTGAGGATTGTGGCCCTTGAACCAGCTGGTTCAAGGCGGATCAGCAATGACAACCGTAGGCTTCTCGGTACATGCCGAGCTTGCTCAATAGTTACCAAATACTAACCCTTAGGTATTGCTTATCGGCTCAGGGACTTAAATCCTGCTGACGCACACCCCAGGGTAAATTTTGTATTTACTGCTGTCCTTGCGTAACTTTGCTTAGTGCGTTCTCAAGAGACGCAGTGAGCTTTTCCATTCGCTCAGTAATTTCTTGCTGTTGACCGTTTGATTCGTATGACTTGGTGTGCAACTCATAACAAATATTCAATGCAGCGAAGGTCAGCAGTTGGATTTCATTGGTTACCTTAGTACGTTCGCTCATTTCTTTCAATCGGCGATCCAGATCTTTTGCCGCTGCAACAAGAGACTCTTCTTGTCCTGTCGGACAATTCACTCGTGTAACTTTGCCTAATATTTCAACGTCGATCGCTTGATTGCTCATGATGAATAAACTCTATATTCGCGCTATCTAAGGTGTTGCTTCATACAACTACCGAGGAGCAAACTATAGGAAAACCGCTATTAAGATTCAAGCATTTCCCATCACAGAAAGAGAAATGATGACGAGATCACACAGGAATTGGGCAAATTGAGCAAATGCTGTTCAAAATTGAATTTGATAGCCGTTTCAGACCACTAACCTTGATGGTAGGATATACCAATACATTATTATGCAAGAATGAGCCAAGTTATGAGTGAAATCACCCTTCCTGAATACCAATCTATTGCTGCTGAACTGCAATCTGCAAGCCTAGCAGTAACACCTGCGGAATTACATGGCTTATTTGTCGGCATGTTAAGTGGTGGATTGGCGATTAATGATCAAACTTGGCAGCCTATTCTGTTTGACTACACCAATGATGGGATGGGGTGGCCTTCTACCGCGCTAGCGTTTGCTCAAAGCGTATTCACCGTTACTGTCAATGAACTCACGGGCACGTCGATGGAGCTGTCTTTATTATTGCCAGATGAGCCGGGAGAAGAAGGCTTATTCACGTTGGCTGACAGCGTGTCCGATTTCGTAAACCATTTTATTTCTGGGTTAGGTCTAGCAGGTGTTGCGCTAAATAAAGCGTCAGATGACGCTAAAGAAGCATTGGCTGACCTAGAAGAGATTGCCAAATTAGGCATTGATGAAGATGACGACCTCGGTGAACAAGCGCAATTGCTAGAACAAGTGATTGAACACATCAAAGCTTGCGTACTAACGATTCATGCTGAGTTTGGTGTTCGCCCTGAAAGTAGCGATAAAAAGCCTACTATTCATTAATCGTAGATGGTCCAGAGGTTAGCATGAAGCAATATGATGTAGTCATTGCTGGTGGTGCCATGGCTGGTGCAACGTTAGCATTGGCGATTGACCATTTGTCCCAGGGAAAGCTCCGCATTGCCGTCGTTGAGCCTTTTAAAGCGCAGTCAGATATGCACCCTGGTTTTGACTCTCGCTCAATCGCATTGTCTTACGGTACTGTCAATCTGTTGCGTCAACTACAGCTCTGGACTTCATTAGAACCGTTTGTCACACCTATTGAACATATCCACGTTTCTGACCGCTCTCATGCTGGGATGACGGAAATTACCAAGCAAGAGATTGGCGTTGAAGCACTAGGGTATGTTGTCGAATTAGCCGATGTTGGTCGCGTATATCAAGAATTATTAGATAGCAGCGCATCCATAACGCTGTTTTGCCCTGACTCTGTTACCGATATCGAGCGCGAGCAAGACTGTACCCATATTACGTTGAAAAGCGGTGAGCAGCTTGACGCAAAACTGTTGGTGGCAGCCGATGGTGCTGTTTCAACCTGCTGTCAGAAAATTGGTTTAGAGCTTTCTGAGCAAGATTTTGAACAAGTGGCTGTCATTGCCAATATTGTGACTCAAGAACCTCATCAGGGTAGAGCCTTTGAACGTTTTACTGAAAATGGCCCTGTTGCTTTATTGCCAATGAGTGACAATAGAATGTCCTTAGTTTGGTGTCTGCACCCTGAGGAAGCCCAAGCAGTTCTTGAGTTATCTGACCAAGCATTTCTCCAACGTTTACAACAAGATTTTGGCTGGCGTTTGGGCGCGATGAAAAAAGTGGGACGCCGTGCGAGTTACCCATTGCTTCTTCGCCATCGAAAGCAAAATATTTCTCATCGTTTTGCGATTGTTGGGAATGCGGCGCAAACGCTGCATCCGATAGCTGGACAAGGTTTTAATCTTGGTATTCGCGATGTTGTCTCGCTAGCAGAAGAAATCGTGCAGCAAAGCGATGATGTTGGTCTTTATCAAGGCTTGATGCGCTTTAGTCAGCGTAGAGAGGCAGATCGAAGCGAAACGATCTGGCTAACCAGTGCCTTAGTGCATATTTTTTCAAATGATTTACCCGCGATGCGAATTGGGCGAAATACTGCCTTAGCAGCGATGGATAACCTTTCTATTTTTAAGCAGCCGCTACTACGCCATACGCTTGGTTTGGTAAAACGATGAACGGCCGCACTGAATTAGGTAATAAAAAGCAATGATGCAAAGTGTAGATATCGCCATCATCGGCGGAGGGATGGTTGGGTTGGCACTTGCTGCCGCATTCAAGGACAGTGATCTGCGTGTCGCCGTAATAGAAGGCAAGGTGCCAGATGAGTCGTTGAAAGAGTTACCTGATGTGCGTGTGTCTGCGTTGAGCCGTTCTAGTGAGACTATCTTGCGTAAGCTTGGCGCTTGGCAGGGGATAGAGCAACGCCGATCTTCACCATACTACGGTATGGAAGTGTGGGAGCAAGATAGCTTCGCTAGTATTGAGTTCAATGCACAAAGCATGGCACAACCTGATTTAGGGCATATTGTTGAGAATCGAGTGATTCAACTCGCACTGCTCGAACAAGTCCAAAAGCTCGATAACGTCACTATGTTTATGCCTGCACGTTGCGCGACCTTAGCGGTGGGCGAACAAGAAAGTTGGTTGACGCTCGACAATGGTCAAGCCATGACGGCTAAGTTAGTGGTCGGAGCCGATGGGGCAAACTCGTGGCTTCGTCATCAAATGGATATTCCGTTAACGCATTGGGATTATGGGCATCATGCTCTGGTCGCGAATGTTAAAACCGCTGCTCCGCATAATAGCGTTGCACGACAGATTTTTACTCCTCAAGGGCCATTGGCGTTTTTGCCAATGTCGCAACCAGATATGTGCTCTATTGTTTGGTCCACTGAGCCAAATCGTGCAGAGCAGCTATTGGCAATGAGTGAGCATGATTTCAACAAAGCATTGACGAGCGAATTTGATACACGACTTGGTCTATGTGAAGTCGTGGGAGAGCGTGCCGCGTTTCCTCTGAAAATGCGTTATGCGCGAGATTTTGTTGTGGAGCGAGTCGCATTGGTTGGTGATGCGGCCCATACCATTCATCCTCTAGCGGGCCAGGGGGTAAATTTAGGTCTATTAGATGCAGCCAGCCTCGCTCAAGAGGTGTTAGCGCTATGGAAGCAAGGCCAAGATATTGGCAGCAAACGCAACCTAAGAGGTTATGAGCGTTGGCGCAAAGCGGAAGCAGCAAAGATGATCGCTGCAATGCAAGGGTTCCGAGACCTGTTCTCTGGAGAGAATCCTGCTAAGAAGCTGGTTCGTGGCATTGGTTTGAGTTTAGCGGGTCAATTGCCGGGAGCGAAAGATGAGATCATGAAGCGTGCGCTTGGTCTAAAAGGTCATCTGCCTGATCTGGCACGTCAGTAGGTGTAAAGCGAACTTCAAATACACAAAAGGCTGGTTAATCCAGCCTTTGTTTTATCAACGTTTTGCTAAGCATATGCGCATCGGAGTTTCATTATTTCTTGGTTGATCTCTTTGACCGCTCGGAAATGGCGTTGCTCTGCTTTCTCCGGCAGTATTAACTTGCCGTTATCAAACTCGAATCTACCGACCCCGTAAATATAAATTCTTCCTTTAAAAAGACGACTTATATGTTTAGCAATCATACTTGGTGTATAGCGCTTAAACAGTCTCATATTTACTTTCCTTTTATCTAACCTAGCCTAGGTATTCTACGTTTTGGACGCGAAAATTATTGTGACAGCCATAGTATTAAATACAGATGTAGGGTGTTGCGTCAGAGATTTGTGTTGTCTTAGACAATTTGACAGTATCATCTCTTAAATAGCGTGAGGATTACCCCAAAAAATCACCGTTCAAGGAACCCTTACAACAATACACTCCTTTTTACGTGACGCATTAAGCAATAGTTTTGTTACAGAATTAAGAATAGAACGAAAATGATTGTTTGCTAATTGTTTCTATTGAGGTGGTATCCAACAGAACAAACTTTACGTCCTAACGGTTAGAGAAAGAGGAAGAGAAAAAAGTTCCGCACAAAAAAAGCCCGCTTCAGCGGGCGAATAGTCACAGATGCATTACACAAAAGTGGACAGCTGACGGCATGAATACTGTCATTCAGTCAGCTGATTCACTTTATGTTGGTTAAGTGCTTGTTTGAAACTTAACCAACAAATTCAGCATATACGAGTTTTATCTTTGTGACTATTTATGTTTTATATGTGATTAAAAATTCTCTCGTCTATTTTTATAGATATGAGCGAGATCACGTAGTGATAGAAAAACTACGTGCTATTACATTATTTTTAGACGACTAACGACAGATCTCAGCTACGGTCGGCTGACACAATTGGATAAGATCTTGGATAGAAAGCGCCAGTCCAGCCATACGATCGCCACTGCTGATCGTGACTTCCTGTTCTTCTAGTAAGCTAGGATCGAACACGATCGGCATGTGTCGTTTGAGTAATAGTGGAGTGACAGTACCAATTTTGTAACCCGTGATGGCCTCAACGTCGGCTTGATCAACGCAAGTCATCCGGCGGCATTGCAGTAACGAGCGCACTTTTTTGGGATCGACACTACGATCACCAGGCGCACAGGCGAGAGCATATTGATTACCCATGTCTCGTAGCAAGATTGCTTTCACCATTTGAGAAGGGCGAATGCCGCGTTGTTGCGCGGCATCCTCAATAGTGGTTGCTGGTCTTTGATGCGGTAACAGACGAAACGGAATGTGTTGGTCTGTGAGAAATTGCATCAAAGGAGTATTGATTGTATTACTCATCATCAAGGCTGTAAGGCAGTGATTCGATTGTCCATTCACATTCTGGTTGAGCAACCAAACGAAGACGAGTGTCTTCATCGAGATTATTGGGCAGTACGATCAGGCCAATCGCTTGATTGTCGCTGAACTGGTAGTGGTTTAATAAAGCACCCACTGAGCGCCAGTTTTCACCCACGCTGCGTTCGATCTCAATTGGCTCGTCACTGAATGGAGCAGAAGTTGCCCCTTTTACGATGTACATCGCACGTTTATTTGTACCGCGATACTTAGCTCGTGCTACCGTTTCTTGTCCTGTGTAGCAGCCCTTTGTGAAGCTAATGCCTCCTAAAGCTTGCACGTTGAGTGCTTGTGGAATGTGAGCATTCTGCGCGGATGCAGAGACAAATGGTAAACCAGCTTCAATGTCGAAACGATTCCAAAGCTCATTTGTCGTAAGGACAGCATCTGTATTTTCAACGACTTGTTGCGCAGCTGGCGCACTTAATATCAGTAACCAGCGGTTTTGTGAAACTTGTACTGCGGTGCCGCCTTCAACAGGGCGAACGCTGCCAGTCGTTTTGCTCATTGAAGAAATAAGCTCATCGGCTTTGACGCCGGCAACACCTAAGATAACTTCATCAGAAGCTTCAATCGTTACTTTAGAGAAAATGGCGTATTTTTTTATTTCGCTAAGTTCTACGTCAATCGCCGATTTTGGTTGGATCATGCCGTAGCCATCGTGGTGATGGAAAAGGCGGAACACGCTCCACACTTTGCCTTTTGCATCACAATGTGCGCCCAATGTTGATTGGTCTTGTTCTAAAGAAACAACATCGCAGGTAACCTGACCTTGTAAGTATGATTTTTTATCGTCACCGACCATGGTGATCATGCCGAAATTGTCCAGCAGCGAGATAGATAACTCTGGAAGTGCGTCTTGAGTTGAGAGAGGTAGTGCTGAAAAACGAGTTTGCCATTCCATAATTACAATGCCTTTTGAAGATATTTTTCCGCTATGTTATACCCAAATAACCTTGAGATACTAGGGGAGCGATTTACGAATCAACATTTGTCTGCTTTCACTATCGTATTGTGACCCGCACACTAGTGACGTAGCACATCCCTTGTTACACTCCGCACTAACAACAAGACATCTATGAAGGAATAGTGAATGTACACTCCGGAAGAAAAAGCGCGTATTAAATGGGCTTGTCGTCGAGGCATGCTTGAGCTTGACGTAGTAATTATGCCGTTTTTTGAAGAGTGCTTTGATACTCTGAGTGAACAAGAGCAGCGTGACTTTGTTTCTTTACTTGAATGCGATGATCCTGATCTGTTTACTTGGATAATGGGGCATGGCCGCAGCGAAAACTTAGGTCATGCTGCAATGGTTGATAAAATTGTCGCCCATAACCTCAGCAAAGTTCGTTAATTTTACCGCTTCTCCCTCTCTGACTGCCCGAGTTCTCAATGTAATACTTTTCTTACTGATGACTTGGGCCGTTACCCTCTCTAGCATCCCTCTCGTATTATCGATTTATTTGTTATTAATGATTGTTAAGGCACAATTGAGCCAAGGCTTTGTTAAACCGACAAGTCAGGGTTATTGGTATGTGCATTGCGATGGCTCGGTTAGGTTTGAGGCCCTTGAGTATAGTGAATGTTCGGCGGCTCTTGAGTCTGAAAAGGATCAGTTACAACGAATCGATACATCGACATTGCCATTCAAGATAACATTTCGATTGCAGTCTGGCCGTAGTGTTACGATTTGGCGTGATAGCTGTGACGATAAGCAGTATCGTCAATTATCTTTGGTATTACGCCAGTGGGAAATGAAACAGGGAGCCAATGCTCCCTGTTGATGTAATAGTTTACTTGGTAAAGTTAAAGCTGTTTAGCTGGAACCAAAATCGTTGGTCCGCTGTTTTCCAGTTGGTTCGGATAATCAAGCGTGTAGTGCAAACCTCGACTCTCTTTACGCTGCATCGCACAACGAACCATCAGCTCTGCTACTTGTAAAAGGTTACGCAGTTCTAATAAATTGTTCGACACGCGGAAATTGCTGTAGTACTCGTGTGTTTCTTGTTGCAACAGCTGGATACGGCGTAAGGCGCGCTCTAAACGCTTGTCAGTCCGTACAATGCCCATGTAGTCCCACATAAACAGTCGAAGTTCGTGCCAGTTGTGCTGAATGATCACTTCTTCATCACTATTAGTTACTTTGCTTTCATCCCAACATGGCACCTGTGAGGGTAGCTCAACGTTAGTGTGATGTTTTAGAATATCTTTTGCCGCAGACCAAGCATAAACCACGCATTCGAGAAGTGAATTTGATGCCATGCGGTTAGCACCATGCAGCCCGGTGTAGCTGACTTCGCCAATCGCATACAAGTTTTTAAGATCGGTGCAGCCATTTCTATCCACCATGACACCGCCACAAGTGTAGTGCGCAGCAGGTACGATTGGGATTGGCTCTTTGGTCATATCAATGCCCAAGTCCATCAAGCGTGAGTAAATGGTTGGGAAGTGTTTTGTAATAAAGTCCGCAGGTTTGTGACTGATGTCGAGGTACATACAGTCGGCACCCAAACGCTTCATTTCGAAGTCGATAGCGCGAGCCACGACGTCACGCGGAGCAAGCTCTTTACGCTCATCGAAATCTGGCATAAAGCGAGAACCATCGGGACGACGCAGGTAAGCACCTTCGCCACGTAACGCTTCAGTCAACAAGAAGTTACGTGCTTCTGGGTGATATAAACACGTCGGGTGGAACTGGTTAAACTCCATATTTGCCACACGACACCCTGCACGCCAAGCAATGGCAATACCATCACCAGACGAAACATCTGGGTTAGAGGTGTATTGATAAACTTTTGAAGCGCCACCTGTAGCGAGAACCACAAATTTGGCCCGCACGGTTTCGACATGCTCTTCGTTGCGGTTCCAAATATAAGCACCGATAACTTTGTTTTTATCACCGCCAATTTTGTCTTCGGTGATTAAGTCCAGCGCATTGTGACGTTCGAGAACATGAATATTTGGATGGTTGTGAGCGTTATCTTGCAGAGAGGTTTGCATCGCCATACCTGTTGCATCTGCCGCGTGAAGAATACGACGACGACTATGGCCACCTTCACGAGTTAAGTGGTAACGAGGCTCATCGTCAGAGTCATCCTCTTCACGATCAAATGGGACACCACCGTCGATCAACCACTGTACGCACTCTTTTGAATGTTCAGCAATGAACCTCACAGTATCTTCGTCACAAATACCATCGCCGGCGATTTGTGTATCTTCAACGTGTGACTCAATGGTGTCTGACTCATCAAATACAGCAGCAATACCACCCTGGGCATAATAGGTCGCCCCTTCGCTGCGTGGCCCTTTACTCAGCACCATCACTTTACAGTGGTTAGCAACGCGCAAAGCCAACGACAAACCAGCCGCGCCACTCCCTACCACTAACACATCACACTCATGTTCACGATTTGTGTTCATATAACTTTTATAATCCCAAGCTAAGGTAACAAAGTCACCTTGTGTATTATTTGCACACCATGTGCATTCCATTATCGCGACACCTGTCGCTAAGGGCTAAGTTGGGAGACCTATCGACATCCGTGTTACTGCGGTGACTGAGCCACTCTTCTTTTTCATGCAGAGCATGAGCATGCTTCCTAAGTTATATTTGTAACGCGGTGTTCAGATAGCCATTAGCCATGCAAATGAAAAGTAATAGTTTGTCAATGCCATTGCTTTTCCATGCTCGACCCAGCACAATCTGGGACAGAGATCATTCATTATACCCAATTCCCCTCAAGATGCTCGCTTGTCAAACTTAGACTAAAGTCAGGCAACGGTGGTCATTTGGGTATAGACATCACACTGTGAAAAAACAATGACAAAAAACTTGAGAAACCATGGAACTTTCTCATTCACGTTAGGGTCACAATAGTGCTCAAGTAAGCAGTGGTGTCAATACTACGTTTTGCATAATTAGTACCCATATCTGAGAAGAGTAGGGGCATAACAAATAGGAGTATCCGCTCGAATGAACGAGCAGCTGACCGATCAAGTATTGATTGAGCGAGTTCAGAATGGCGATAAGCAAGCATTCAACCTGCTGGTAACGAAGTACCAGAACAAGGTATGTAATCTTATTTCCAGATACGTTAGTAATCCTGGCGATGTACCAGATGTAGCACAAGAAGCGTTTATTAAAGCTTACCGAGCTATTCCCAGCTTTCGTGGGGAAAGTGCGTTTTATACGTGGCTGTATCGCATTGCAGTGAATACTGCGAAAAATCACATTGTTGCTCAAGGGCGTAGACCTCCAGCGACAGATGTCGATGCTGAAGATGCTGAATTTTACGAAACAGGTAGTGCACTTAAAGAAATATCGAACCCTGAGAACTTAACGTTGTCCAAAGAATTGCAACGGGTGGTGTTCAGTGCAATCGAAGCTTTACCTGAAGATTTAAAAACCGCAATGACATTACGAGAGCTCGATGGCTTGAGTTATGAAGAAATTGCAGAAGTGATGGATTGCCCGGTAGGAACGGTACGATCGCGTATCTTCCGTGCTCGTGAGGCGGTGGAAAAGAAAATCAGACCTCTTTTGCAACGCTAGTACAAGTAATAACTATGGTGAAAATAATGGCTGACAAAGAAAAACTTTCAGCTCTCATGGATGGAGAATTGGTCGATAAGGCTTTAATTCAAGAGTTAGAGCAAGACCAAGAGAGCCGTGATGCTTGGCAGAACTATCACCTGATTGGTGATGTGATGCGAGGCGAAGTGCCAGCAAAACCTGAGTGGAATATTGCTGAAAGCGTGGCGTTAGCGTTAGAAGATGAACCTGCACACCGTGCGTTTGATGCGCACAGTGCAAATGTTATCTCAATTGCTGATACGCCAAAAGAGTCACAACCAGAACCGCAAAAAGCAAAACGTCAGTTGCCAGGTTGGTTGACACAGTTTGGTCAAGTTGCTGTTGCTGCATGTGTATCGCTTGTCGTTATTTTAGGTGTACAGCAGTACGGTGGTAGCGATTCAATGTCGCCGCAAACAGACCAATTGCCTGTGTTGCAGACAGTTCCGTTTGCTGGCAGCGCAGAGCCTGTGAGTTTAACTCGTGAGTCTGTTGAGCGTTCTGTAGGTGAAGCAAATATGCAAGAGCAACGTAAGCGTGTTCATGCTATGCTGCGAGACTACGAATTGCAGTTACGAATTAACAGTGATGCATCTCAACAAGATGCAAATCTGAATCCGGATATTGAATGAAAAAATTTCTGATCAGCGCTTGCGCTCTGTTCAGTATGATGTCTTCTCAAGCCTTTGCTGGTGATAAGCCAGCGGAGGCTTTATTGCATCAAATGAGCGAGGCGAGTAAGAATTTAAGTTACGAACTCTCTTATATCCTTATCAAAAAGAACAGCATTGAGCCGTTGCTGTATCGTCATGCCACGCATGGTGACGATCAATATGCTCATCTTGTTTATTTAAGTGGCCCTGTGCGCGAAGTGATTCGTCGCGGCACAGAAGTAAGCTATATCGAAACGGGTTTAGAACCATTCACCATCGAGTCAGGTAAAATGGTCGCTCCGACCATGCCTATGCTCAACACCAATATCGATGAGCTAAACTTGTATTACGACTATGTAAAAGTGGGTAGAGCTCGTGAAGCAGGTGTAGCAACACAAGTGCTGCGTGTCGTCCCTAAAGACGGTCTGCGCTATTCATACGTACTATGGATCGATGAAAAGAGTAAATTGCCGTTACGTGCCGACCTTGTGGACCGTGATGGTGAGATGCTTGAACAATATCGCACTATTTCTTACACGGTGAATCCAAAAATCGCAGAGTTAATGAGTGGCCTACAAGATGTTCAATTACCAGCTGTTCTCACCATGCCAAAAGGTGATATTGGAACCAGCAATTGGCAGGTAGGTTGGATCCCTGAAGGTTTCGAACCGAACGAGCTGAACCGCTACCGCATGGCTGTTACCAATCAAATGGTGGAGAGCCAGCTGTACTCTGACGGTCTATTTAGCTTCTCTGTTTACGTAGCAAACAAAGATGAGCACTCGTTAAAAGGTCAGTTGGTTCGCCAAGGCCGAAGAACGCTGCATAGTTTTGTGAGCGGTCAACATGAAATCTCCGTAGTTGGAGACATTCCGCCGACCACAGCACAGCGTATCGCTCAATCTGTCACATTTAATGTAACAAAGAGTAAACAACAATGATGACCGCGTTGGCTACTGTGACAGACGTACATCGTCGCGGTAAACAATACGAAATTGATTTAAGCTGCGAACAGCAGACCAGTTGCAGTAGTTGCTCTTCACAGAAAAGCTGTGGAACGGGCGTTGTGACTAAAGCCATTGGTAACAAGAGTTTATCTTGGCACCTGCGCACGGATAAATCAGTGAAGATAGGTCAAGTCGTCGAGATAGGCTTTCCTGAGTCGAGCCTGATAAAATCAGCAATGGCGGTTTATTTACTGCCGTTGTTTGGTTTGATTATCGGTGCGATATTTGGTCACTTCCTATTAGCGCCGCTGACCGCGGGCGGGGAAGGTATCATCATATTGGCATCAGTATTATTTGCAGCTGGTGGAATGTGGATCGCAAAACGTGTTTCTCGTCCGTTAGAGGATGAATCTAAGCGCCAAGTTACCCTTGTTCGGGTACTTGGAGAGCCAATCCAGTAAGCGCCGTCCCCCCTCCACTAAAGGTTATTTGGGTATGTACTTTAAATTACGTGCGCCCGTTAACGAAATTCGGTAGAATCTGCCAACTTGATTGAAATGCCGTCAGTGGATGGCGTTTCTTACTGTCCCTATTTGTAAAGAGTTAGTCACCCTAAATCTATGAAGCACATTCGTAACTTTTCGATTATCGCCCACATCGACCATGGTAAGTCGACCCTATCAGACCGTCTAATCCAAGTTTGTGGCGGGTTAACCGATCGTGAAATGGCCGCACAGGTTCTGGATTCTATGGATCTTGAACGTGAGCGTGGTATCACCATTAAATCTCAGAGTGTGACGCTAAACTACACCGCTAAAGACGGTGAAACGTATCAGCTGAACTTCATCGATACTCCGGGGCACGTTGACTTTGCATATGAAGTATCACGTTCTCTAGCGGCTTGTGAAGGTGCGTTATTGGTTGTAGATGCGGGTCAAGGTGTTGAGGCTCAAACACTGGCTAACTGTTACACCGCGATTGAGATGGATCTAGAGGTTGTGCCAATCTTGAACAAGATTGACCTACCAGCAGCCGATCCCGAGCGCGTGGCAGAAGAAATTGAAGAAATCGTTGGTATCGATGCAATGGAAGCAACCCGCTGTTCTGCGAAGACAGGCATCGGTGTTGATGACGTTCTAGAGAACATCGTATCAGCGATTCCAGCACCGGAAGGTGACCCAGATGCGCCATTACAAGCGCTGATCATTGACTCATGGTTTGATAACTATCTTGGCGTTGTTTCTCTAGTACGTATTAAAAACGGCGAACTGAAGAAGAACGACAAGATCAAAGTGATGAGCACGGGTCAAGTTTGGGGTGTAGACCGTCTTGGTATTTTTACGCCAAAACAAGTAGATACCGATATCCTTCGTACTGGTGAAGTAGGTTGGGTGGTTTGTGGTATTAAAGACATCCTTGGTGCACCAGTTGGTGATACGCTGACTATGGCTAAGAATGGCTGTGAAAAACCGCTACCAGGCTTTAAGAAAGTAAAACCTCAGGTTTACGCTGGTCTGTTCCCGGTATCGTCTGACGATTACGAGAACTTCCGTGATGCGCTGGGCAAATTAAGCCTAAACGACGCATCGCTATTCTACGAGCCAGAAAACTCAGCGGCACTTGGCTTTGGTTTCCGTTGTGGTTTCCTTGGCATGCTGCACATGGAAATTATCCAAGAGCGTCTAGAGCGTGAATACGACTTAGATCTTATCACCACGGCACCAACGGTAGTTTACGAAGTTGAAAAGACCGATGGTGAACTGCTGTACGTTGATAGCCCTGCCAAACTACCAGCGATCAATGATATTGAAGAAATTCGTGAACCGATCGCTCGTTGTAATATCCTGGTACCTTCAGAGTACCTAGGTAACGTGATCACGCTGTGTGTTGAAAAGCGTGGTACTCAGGTCGATATGGTTTACCACGGTAACCAGGTTGCCGTGACTTACGATATTCCAATGGCAGAAGTGGTACTGGATTTCTTCGACCGTCTGAAATCGACATCTCGTGGTTATGCGTCTTTGGATTACAACTTCCAGCGTTTTGAAGCTTCGAATATGGTACGTGTAGACGTTCTTCTGAACGGTGACACCGTTGATGCATTGGCGATGATCACACACAAAGACCAGTCTCAGACTCGCGGTCGTCAGCTGGTAGAGAAGATGAAAGAATTTATCCCTCGCCAAATGTTTGATATCGCAATCCAAGCAGCGATTGGTAACCACATTATCGCACGTTCAACTGTAAAACAGCTGCGTAAGAACGTAATCGCGAAATGTTACGGCGGTGACGTAAGTCGTAAGAAGAAACTTCTGAAGAAACAGAAAGAAGGTAAGAAGCGCATGAAGCAGATCGGTAACGTTGAGCTGCCTCAAGAAGCGTTCCTAGCCATCCTTCACGTAGGTAAAGACTAAAGTTGAACTTTGTCTCACACTTGTCGGTCTTAAGACGTTAGATATTAAAATAAGTGAAAGGGTTTCGGCTCTTTCACTTTCGTATTTTTAGATAAGGGAATTTAATGGCGAATACATTCTCACTGATGTTGGTTATTGCGACTTTGGTAACTGGCGTAGTTTGGCTACTGGAAAAGCTGGTTTTCGCGAAAAAGCGTCAGGAAAAACTGGCTGAGATTCAAGCTCAGACGTCTAATGGTTTGGATGCAGTGACCTTGCAAAAAGTTGAGCGTCAGCCTTGGTGGGTTGAAAATAGCGTCTCAATTTTTCCTGTGATTGCGTTCGTTTTAGTATTACGTTCTTTTATCTACGAACCATTTCAAATCCCATCAGGCTCAATGATGCCGACTTTGTTGGTGGGTGACTTTATCTTGGTAGAAAAATACGCCTATGGCTTGAAAGATCCGGTATGGCGCACGCAGTTAGTTGAAACAGGTAAACCTGAGCGTGGTGATATCGTGGTATTCAAATACCCGCCACAACCAAGTGTGGATTACATTAAGCGTGTTGTTGGTTTGCCTGGTGATATCGTGCGTTATTCAAGTGATAAGCAGCTTTGCGTGCAAAGCCAAGGCGAATCGGCGTGTAAACCAGTTAAACTGAGCAATGTTGAAGAAAGTCAGTTTAGCTCGAACGGTATTCCAATGATCCAACTGGATGAAAAATTGGGTAACGTGGAGCACAATATTTTGGTTAACCCTCTTGTTCGTAACCGTGTGGAGCAATACTTCCCACGTAGCGGCACGACAGAGTGGGTTGTACCACAAGGTCAGTACTTTGTGATGGGTGATAACCGTGACAACAGTGCTGACAGCCGTTACTGGGGCTTCGTTCCTGAAGCAAACTTAGTCGGCAAAGCTGTCGCCATTTGGATCAGCTTCGAGTTTGATCGTGGCGCAGATAGCATTCTACCTTCATGGATTCCAACTGGTGTGCGTTTTAACCGCATCGGTGGTATTCACTAACCATTTTATATCGAGAGAGTATGAATTCTCCAATTGATAAACTAGAGAGAAAGCTCGGCTACCAGTTTCAAGATGCCGGGCTTATCAACTTGGCGCTGACTCACCGCAGCGCCAACAGTAAGCATAATGAACGTCTTGAGTTTCTGGGCGATTCAATTTTAAGTTTTGTCATCGCTGATGATCTGTACCATCGTTTCCCGAAAGTGAACGAGGGTGATATGAGCCGTATGCGTGCTACTTTGGTTCGTGGACATACATTGGCGGAACTGGGTCGTGAATTCGATCTAGGAGATTATTTAAAATTAGGTCCAGGTGAATTGAAGAGTGGCGGTTTCCGCCGAGACTCTATTTTAGCCGATGCGGTTGAAGCCATTATTGGCGCAATTTACCTAGACAGCGATCTTGAAGTCGTGCGAGGCATTGTACTGAGTTGGTACAACTCACGCCTTGAAGCCATTAAACCTGGCGTCTCACAAAAAGATCCGAAAACTCGCCTACAAGAGTTCCTACAAGGCAGAAGAAAACCGCTGCCTGTGTACACAGTGACTAATATTAAAGGTGAAGCGCACAACCAAGAGTTTACGGTTGAGTGTGAAGTAGCAGGTGTGGACAAGCCTGTAATCGGGAAAGGCACCAGCCGCCGCAAGGCAGAACAAGCGGCTGCTGAAACAGCACTTGAGCAATTAACAAATGGCTGATAACGAATTCGATATCGATGCGTTTTTCGCATCACAAGGTGAGCTAAGCTCGCCAGAAAACCAGCACTGTGGCTTCATTGCTATTGTTGGTCGCCCAAACGTAGGTAAGTCGACACTTCTGAACAAAATCTTGGGTCAGAAGATTTCGATCACCTCACGTAAGCCGCAAACAACACGCCACCGCATTATGGGTGTGGACACGGATGGCGATTACCAAGCGATTTACGTCGACACGCCAGGACTTCACATTGAAGAAAAGCGTGCGATTAACCGCCTGATGAACCGTGCGGCTAACTCATCTCTAAGTGATGTAAACCTAGTGTTCTTCTTAGTCGATGGTACGCATTGGACCAAAGACGATGAGATGGTGCTAACTAAGCTTCAAAAATCGAACTTCCCAGTTGTGCTTTGTGTCAATAAAGTCGACAACGTGCAAGATCGTAACGAAGTGATGCTACACATGGCTGAGATGTCTAAGAAGATGGACTTCGTGGACGTTGTGCCAATCTCTGCGAAGCAAGGGAAGAACATTGATGTACTGCGTAAGCACGTGCGTAATCACTTACCTAAAGCAACGCATCACTTCCCAGAAGAATACGTGACTGATCGCTCCCAGCGTTTTATGGCATCTGAAATTGTGCGTGAAAAGTTAATGCGCTTCACGGGTGAAGAATTGCCATACTCGGTAACGGTCGAGATTGAACGTTTTGATTACAACCCAGAAACCGACGGTTTCCACATCAATGCCTTGATTCTTGTTGAGCGTAATGGCCAGAAGAAAATGGTGATTGGTAAAGGTGGCGAGAAGATCAAGACCATTGGTCGTGAAGCGCGTTTAGATATGGAAGAGTTGTTCGGTCGTAAGGTTTACCTGGAAACCTGGGTAAAAGTGAAATCTGGCTGGGCAGACGACGAACGAGCACTGCGCTCGTTGGGTTATATCGACGACTTATAATCTTGGCTGCGAAGATGCTTCGCTCCAACATCGATGAAAAATTAGTATCGATTAAAATAAGGAGCCGCTCGGCTCCTTATTTTTTATTTCACACTTTTTAGGCACAATGACTTAGATGAGTAATCTCTCTTCCGAAGGTTTACAGCGTTGTTTTGTATTACATCGCCGCCCTTACAGTGAATCGAGCTTAATCCTTGATGTATTCAGTGAGGAATATGGTCGAATGACTTTAATGGCCAAAGGCGCGCGCAGTAAGCGTTCGAACTTAAAAGGCGCATTGCAACCTTTTACTCCGCTGTTACTTAAATGGTCGGGAAAAGGTTCAATGAAGACTTTGCGTCAAGCTGAGCCGATAAGCCTAGGTTTACCGTTAACGGGCATTAATCTCTACTCTGCCATGTACGTTAATGAACTGATTGGTCGGATATTGATGGCTGAAGTGCCGATGCCAGCGCTATTTCATGATTATTTGCATGCGCTAACAGAGTTGGCACACAACGAGAACCCTGAGCCAGCACTGCGTCGTTTTGAGTTAGCATTGCTCTCTTCTATGGGGTATGGCGTGGATTTCTTGCACTGTGCAGGTACTGGCGAGCCCGTCGACCCAGAGATGACGTATCGTTACCGGGAACAAAAAGGCTTCATAGCTTCGGTTAGGCGCGATAACCTTACGTTTTTAGGGAATGAGCTGATTGCTATCAGTGAGCGGCGGTTCGTCACTAAAGAGCAGCTAAAAGCGGCAAAACGCTTTACACGTATAGCCTTAAAGCCGTATCTTGGCGGCAAACCTTTAAAAAGTCGTGAATTTTTCATTCAGACCCCCAGAGCACGGAGTAACGGAAAATGAGCTCAATTTATTTAGGCGTCAATATCGACCATATTGCCACTCTACGTAATGCACGTGGTACAAAATACCCTGATCCTGTTCACGCTGCAGAAATTGCTGAGCGTGCAGGCGCGGATGGTATCACAATTCACTTACGTGAAGACCGTCGCCATATTTTGGACCGTGATGTACGTATTCTGCGTGAAACCATTCAAACGCGCATGAATCTAGAGATGGCTGTGACGGACGAAATGGTTGAGATTGCGCTGCAAACTAAACCAGAGTTTGTGTGCTTAGTGCCTGAAAAACGTGAAGAACTGACGACGGAAGGTGGCTTGGACGTTGTGGGGCAGCTTGAAAAAATTAAAGCTGCGACGAAAAAGCTGACAGATGCAGGCATTAAAGTTTCACTCTTTATTGATGCTGATCGTCAACAGATTGAAGCTGCGAAAAAGTGTGGTGCTCCGTTTATTGAGCTGCACACGGGTCATTATGCTGATGCGACGACAGAAGACGAACAGCAAGCAGAACTGAAGAAGATTGCCGCTGGTGCGAGTTATGCTCATGACCTAGGTATTATTGTTAATGCCGGGCATGGCCTGACTTATCACAATGTCGCGCCAATTGCTGCATTACCAGAAATTTACGAACTCAACATTGGTCACTCAATCATTGGTCGCGCGGTATTTGATGGTTTGAATAAAGCGGTTGCGGACATGAAAGCACTGATGATTGAGGCACGCCAGTAATAGGGCTATCTAGATGGCGATTATAGGGTTAGGGACCGACATTGCAGAAATTGAGCGTATTGAAAAAGCGTTAGCTCGTAGTGGTGAGCCTTTTGCTCAGCGTATTCTTTCAGAAGAAGAAATGGCTAAATTTTCACAGCTTAAGCTGCAAGGCCGTTATCTTGCTAAGCGCTTTGCGGTCAAAGAAGCGGCCTCAAAAGCATTGGGGACAGGGATCGCGAAAGGGGTCACGTTTCACGATTTTTCCATCTCGAACGATGCGCTTGGAAAACCGGTGCTCGCATTGACGGGCACAGCAAAGCAAATAGCGGATGCGATGGGCGTTAACCACATTCACCTGTCCATTTCCGATGAGCGTCATTACGCTGTGGCGACGGTCATTTTTGAATCCTAGCTTGTAAGTCTTAAACAAAATACTAAAAAGCCAGAGCAGATGCTCTGGCTTTCTTGTCTCTCGAGCAGATTACTGTTTAAGGTATAATTTTGCAGTCGTTGTGACTTTAATCATTTCATCTTGCAGCTCGAACATTTCAGGCTCAACCTCCTCAAGACTGATCCCTGAGCGCAGTGCTTGCTCAAGCGTCGCACAGAGTGATTTCAGCCTAGGCACTCCGCAATATGAGCTACTGCCGTGCAGCTTATGGATGACATGAATTAGGTCATCACGGGAGATATCTTCTTGCTCCAGAGCTTGGTCAACGACTGCTTCTACTTCAGGGATAAACTCAACCAACATGCGCAGCATGTCTTTGGCTAGATCTTCTTTATTCGCGCTCTGTTTTAAGGCAGCTTGCCAATCAATAATCACATCCTGCTGAGGCGAAGAAACGGATTGTGGCGCGCTCCCTTCAGGCTCATCAACGTATGAAGGGGCGACTTTGCCAATGCTCTCAGTACAAGCATTTGGGTTCCAGTGAACCAAAACCTGTTGTAGCACATGCTCTTCAATAGGTTTGGTTAAGTAATCATCCATTCCAGCCGAGAGCAAGCGGTCTCTTTCTCCCGCCATGGCATGCGCCGTTACCGCAATCACTGGCGTATCTTTGTTTAACTCCAACTCTTTAATGTGCTGACAAGCGGTCACACCATCCATTTGCGGCATTTGGATATCCATGAAGATTAAGTCGTACTTTTTCTCCGTCGCCAGGTTCACCGCTTGCTGGCCATTGCTACAGGCGGTGACGGTTTCTACTCGTTCGCGGAGCAGAGCGGAAATCAGCTTCAAGTTCGCTGGGTTATCATCCACCGCTAACACCGTCAGAGGTAAACGCTCCCCTTCGCTTGGCGTAATTGGAGCACTCAATGTTGGTGGTGATTCGACATGTTCGCTAATTAGGCTTTGTAGCAGTTTACGGCGAGACAACGGCTTCGTCAGGCATTGGACGTGATGCTCTGTCATAATTTGGTCGGCAAGTGCCAGTTCGGTACTCGGCGTCCCTAGGATCACACTCGGAGCCATGCGTTTCGCTTGTTCTATCCAAGGTGTAATAACTTCCGCATCGTGAGTCTGGTTGGCCGCTAAATTCAGTAATACATAGTCATATTGTTCTTCGTTGTTTGGTAGCGAAGAGCGGTAGGTCACTAAGATACCTTCTTGACTTAGAATCTGTTGGGTTACGGATGCTGCTTGCATGTTTGGTTCAATCAACAGCAACTGTTTGCCCGTTAGAAGCTCCACTTCAATCAGTTCGCTCATTGGCATCTCTGTTGAGTGCAAGCGCACCGTAAACCAGAACGTCGAACCTTGGTGTAGGCGGCTGGTTAAGCTGATCTCGCCACCCATCTGGCTTACCAATTTCTGCGTGATAACCAAACCTAACCCAGTGCCGCCGTAGCGACGTGAAATGCTGGCATCCGCTTGGCTAAATGCTTGGAATAATTGCGCTTGCTGACGTTCAGAAATACCAATGCCGGTATCGCGCACCATGAACTGCAACTCGACGGAGTCCCCAGATTGAGAGCGCATTTCAACACTAACATCAATGTTGCCTCGCTCGGTAAACTTGATTGAGTTACCGACTAAGTTCGTCAAAATTTGCTGGATACGTAGTGGGTCCCCAACTAAACCCGGTGGAATTTTAGGGTCCACTTTTAGGGTGATTTCTAATCCTTTCTCATGTGCACTCGTGGCTTGTAGGTTAATCACTTCTTCTAAACTTTCTCGGAAATCAAACGGAATGTTTTCCAGCGCCAGCTTACCCGCCTCAAGTTTCGAGAAGTCGAGAATGTCATTGATGATGTTCAGTAGATTGTTCGCCGACTTTTCAATCGTCTGTAGGTAATCAGTTTGGCTGTTAGAAAGCTGCGTTTTAAGCATTTGACGAGTAAAGCCAATAACCCCATTGAGTGGAGTACGCAGTTCGTGCGACATGTTCGCCAAGAACTCAGATTTAACCCTGGCCGCTTCTTGCGCACGTTTCTTCGCGATATCTAACTCAACGTTCTGAATCTCTAGCTGCTCAAGCGTTTCACGCAAGTCTGATGTGGCTTGGTCTATACTGTGCTGCATCTCCACGTGATATTCCGATAGCGATACCGCCATGGCGTTAATACCGTTTTTCAGTTGGTCTAACTCACCATGCATTTTACCTTCGATACGTACGTCTAGGTGACCACGGCGAATGCGGTCAACGACATTCTTCATGTGGGTGATAGGCTGGGTAACATCGTGCATCAGACGTGAAGCAAACACACTTGCCAAGCCAAGACCGAGTATAAGAACTAAAAAAGCAGAGAAAACTTCTTGATACTGTTGCAGCCTTAAAGAGGAGAGATCTAATTCAACGGCAATATAACCAATTGCTTTAGTTCCTTGGCTTTCGTTCGATAACTCCGCTAAATAGTGACCCTCGGACAAAATAGGTACGCGCAATATCAGTGAGTTTTCGTAGATTTCCGAATTGCCCAGTTGCGGGATCGGTTTATCTTTAGGGAACATCAAGGCTTCGAAATTAGGGTGAAAGTTAGATGTCACGAAGAGCTCATGATGTTCATCAAACACCGCGATACTACGAACCAGTTTAGAGTTTTTGCGATGGGCGTAGCTTATCAAGCGACGTACCGCCTCTCGGCTTTCTGATAGTAGATGAGTTTCACTGGCAATTGCTAACGGCTCAATGATGCTGTTACCAGTGGTGATAACTTGTTTCTCAAGGTCTTGGTAGCGATTAAATGAGAAAAAACCGCTCAGTAATAAACCAATGATGAGAGTGGGAGCGAGAGTCAGTGTAATTACACGTGCTCGTAAGCCATATCTGGTCATGTTATCTAATTACATCGGAGTCTGGATATGGGAAAATAACGCATTATTTCTCAAGCGCACGATAAGGCGTTGAGCAAAGAAGTGACGTCACCTAATAAACGGTAAGCATAATCAAGTCACTCGAATCACACAACGGCTGCAATCAAGAATAGTGAAGCCGAAGAGCAATTAGACATAAATCAGGCATAGAGCATGGCACGCATCTTTCAACCGAAAAAGAAAACCCAACTCAATACTCGTCATCAAGCGGTGCAAGTGGAGCGTTTAGATCACCACGGCGCAGGTATTGCTTACCTAAAGAAAAAACCGCTGTTTATTGATGGCGCATTGCCGGGAGAAGAAGTCGTCACGCAGTTAGTGGAAGAAAAAAGTAAGTTTGCTCGCGGTAAACTGATTAAGATTCTCAAGCCGAGTGACACTCGCGTGGAGCCATTTTGTCCGCATTACCACGAGTGTGGTGGCTGCGATTTGCAACATCTAGATTATGACCAACAATTGACGTACAAACAGCAAACACTGCGTCAGCTGATGCGAAAATTTTCAGGCAATGATATCGAGCTTGATGCGCCATTATTAGGGGATTCACTGGCCTATCGTCGTCGTGCGCGAGTGAGCTTATTTGTCGATAAAAAAACACGTCAGCTACATTTTGGTTTCCGTAAAAAGCAGAGTAAGCAAATCGCGCAAGTGACCGATTGCCCAGTGCTGGCGCCGGAACTGAACGTTCTGCTTCCAGAGATTTATTCAGCACTAAAAGCGTTTAAAAAGCCGGAGCAATTGGGTCATGTAGAGCTGGTTCTTGGTGATAATGGGCCGTGTATTACGTTGCGTCACTTGAGTGCTCTGACAGCGAGTGAAACTCAATCTCTAACGGAGTTGGCAAAGCGTCATGGTGCTTCGTTGTACCTAATGCCAGCAACAGATCAGCTAAACCTTGTTGAAGGCGATATGCCTTTCTATCAAGAAGTTGGCGTGAAAATTCCTTTTGCGCCAAATAATTTTATTCAAGTGAACCAAGCCGTAAACAAAAAAATGGTCAAGCAAGCGGTTGAGTGGTTAGACCCGCAAAAGAGTGACCGAGTGTTAGATTTGTTCTGCGGCGTAGGCAACTTCAGTTTACCGATTGCGAAGTTAGCTAAGCACGTAGTTGGGGTTGAAGGTGTTGCAGAGATGGTCGAAAAAGCCACAAATAATGCATCCTTGAACCAAATCAATAATGCGCAATTTTATCACGCTAACCTTGAGCAAGATTTTGAAGGGCAGATCTGGACGGAAGAACAGTTTGATAAAGTGCTGTTAGACCCAGCACGCGCGGGGGCAAGTGGGATCATCGATCAAGTTTCTGAGCTTGGCGCACAGCGTGTAGTTTATGTTTCTTGTAATCCTGCTACCCTTGCTAGGGACAGCCAAAGCTTGATGGAGCAAGGCTATAAATTAACTAAATTAGGTATGTTGGACATGTTCCCTCATACCAGTCATCTAGAATCGATGGCATTGTTTGAAAAGTCCTAACTTTAGGACTTTGGCCCCTTATTTGTGGTGGGTGGTCATAAAGCCAGCGTTTACGCGCAGGTAAAAGAACTAACCTGGACGGTGTTAGTCAAACCACACGAATATAATAATTAGGATGATGAGATGGTTGCGGTAAGAAGCGCGCATTTAAACCAAGATGAACAGTTTGAACTCGAAAACTGGGTGGCTAGCCTGGGACAAGAGAAAAACACAGCCTCACGCTTAATCGAAGTATATCGAGATTGCCAGACGGTATTAGCCGATAACGAGCAAGCGGAACTGTTGTTGTGGCGTGGACGAGAAATGATCGAAATTTTGATCACCTTGTCTATGGATCAGGCCACCTTAGTGGCTGCACAACTGTTTCCTTTGGTTTCAAGTGGTGCTTTTAACAGAGAAATTCTGGAAGAGAAATACAGCAAAGAAATCATAAAATTAATCGATGGCGTTGAAGAAATGGCGGCTATTGGCCAACTCAATGTCAACATGGAAGGGAGTGCGGCGTCATCTCAGGTAGATAACGTACGCCGCATGCTGCTTGCCATGGTGGATGACTTCCGCTGCGTGGTTATCAAGCTTGCGGAGCGAATTTGTAACCTTATTGAAGTTAAAAAAGCGCCTGATGAAGTTCGACGTGCGGCGGCAAAAGAGTGTGCCAACATCTATGCGCCGCTAGCAAACCGATTAGGCATCGGTCAGCTGAAATGGGAAATTGAAGATTACGCTTTCCGCTACCAACAGCCGGAAACTTACAAACAAATTGCCAAGCAGCTTTCTGAGCGACGCATCGTTCGTGAACAGTATATCAAAGACTTTGTTGAAGACCTCACGCACGAAATGGAAGTGTCAGGTATTAACGCCGAAGTGAGTGGTCGACCTAAGCACATCTACAGCATTTGGCGAAAAATGCAGAAGAAGAGTTTGGCATTCGATGAGCTGTTTGATGTTCGAGCAGTACGTATCATCGCAGACAAACTGCAAGACTGTTACGCGGCTTTGGGTGTAGTTCACACCAAATACAAGCACCTACCGAGCGAGTTTGATGACTACGTTGCTAACCCTAAACCAAACGGTTATCAATCGATCCACACCGTAATTCTAGGGCCAGAAGGCAAAACCATCGAGATCCAGATTCGTACCAAGCAAATGCATGAAGAGTCGGAGCTGGGTGTTGCCGCGCACTGGAAATATAAAGAAGGGGCAAGCAGCCGAAGCGGTTATGATGAGAAGATCACGTGGCTGCGTAAGCTACTGGATTGGCAAGAAGAAATGTCAGATTCTGGCGAAATGCTTGATGAGCTACGTAGCCAAGTCTTTGATGACCGCGTCTATGCGTTTACGCCTCGTGGCGATGTTGTCGATTTACCTATGGGGGCAACGCCGCTAGATTTTGCCTACCATATTCACTCCGAAGTGGGACACCGTTGTATTGGCGCCAAAGTCGGAGGCCGCATAGTACCGTTTACTCATAAACTACATATGGGTGATCAGGTTGAGATTATCACTCAGAAAGAGCCTAACCCATCGCGAGACTGGTTAAACCCATCATTAGGCTTCGTTCATTCTGGCCGCGCGCG
The DNA here is from genome assembly GCF_054064075.1 of Vibrio sp. JZG10. Lineage (NCBI taxonomy): Bacteria > Pseudomonadati > Pseudomonadota > Gammaproteobacteria > Vibrionales > Vibrionaceae > Vibrio > Vibrio sp. JZG10. The sequence goes on along the minus strand of NZ_JBSUGE010000010.1, from coordinate 21,989 downwards.
TGCCAAAATTAACGCCTGGTTCCGAAAGCAAAGCCGTGAGAAGAACCTCGAAGCGGGTCGTGAAATTCTTGAACATGAGTTAGCAAAAATTGGCGCAACGTTAAAAGATGCTGAGCATTACGCTCTCAAACGGTTTAACGTCAAAACACCAGATGAGCTTTACGTTGGTGTTGGTAGCGGTGATTTGCGTATCAACCAAATCATTAACCATATTAATGCGCTCGTTAACAAGCCAACGGCAGAAGAAGAAGACCAGCAAGCACTGGAAAAACTGCAAGAAGCAGAGCACAAATCACCAGCGCAAAGCCGACCGAAAAAAGACGCCGTCGTTGTAGAAGGCGTTGATAACCTAATGACGCACCTAGCGCGTTGCTGTCAGCCGATTCCAGGTGATGATATCTGTGGTTACATCACGCAAGGTCGCGGGATTTCAGTACACCGTAGTGACTGTGAACAGCTAGAAGAACTGCGCCATCACGCGCCAGAGCGCATCATCGATACTGTCTGGGGCAGCGGCTTCGTCGGGTCATACATCCTCACCGTCCGTGTTGAAGCGATGGAGCGAGGTGGTCTACTCAAAGACATTACGACACTGTTCGCCAACGAAAAGATCAAAGTGACCAGCATGAAGAACCGAGTCGATTACAGACGTCAACTTGCCATCATGGACTTTGATCTAGAAGTCACCAATATTGAAGTGCTTTCTCGTGTTTCGAAACGGGTAGAACAAATAAAGGATGTCATGACGGTGAAACGCCTCGGCTAACTTTCACGTCGTACTTGTCACTTTTACTGCGTTAACTGCGTTTTCTTGCTCCATCACATAGGCGAGCTATGCTCAGGAGTCGCGAAAACTTGTTGCCTTGTCAAAGTAACAATTACTTAGTGAAAGCTGCTGAGAAAATATAATGTAGAAGGTGAGTGGTTTTGGCTGCTCACCTTTTTCTTTAATAGAAAGGTTTAAAGGAACAAAAAATGAGTCATCCAATTGAACAATTAGAACAAATCATGGCGAAGTTGCGTGACCCAGAAAACGGTTGCCCTTGGGACTTAAAACAAACCTTTGACACCATCGTTCCGCACACCATCGAAGAAACTTACGAAGTGGTGGACGCGATTCAAAATCGAGACTGGACCAATCTAAAAGAAGAGCTAGGGGATTTGTTGTTTCAGGTGATTTTTTACAGTCAGCTAGCGAAAGAGCAAGGGCTGTTCGAATTTTCGGATGTTGTCGAAACTGTGAATGAAAAACTGACTCGCCGTCATCCGCATGTTTTTTCAGATGTTGAGTTTGAATCGGATGAGGAAATCAACGCCAACTGGGAAGCGGAAAAAGCAAAAGAAAAAGCGCAGGTGGGCAAAGCGGAAGAAAGTATCCTAGACTCAATACCAAACTCTTTGCCAGCACTTTCTCGTGCTACAAAGATACAGAAAAAATGTGCGAAATATGGATTTGACTGGGACTCTCTTGGCCCGGTCGTCGATAAGGTGCGAGAAGAAATTGATGAAGTCATGGAAGAAGCACTACAAGTTCAGCCAGATGAAGAAAAAGTGGAGTTGGAACTCGGCGATTTGCTATTTGCGACCGTCAATTTGGCACGCCATCTTGATAAAAATCCAGAAGTCGCACTAGGGAAAGCAAACTTAAAGTTTGCGAGACGTTTTAAGCAAGTTGAAGGAAAGGTCCAGCAGTCAGGCAAAGCGCTTACAGATTGTTCTTTATCAGAGCTCGACGATTTCTGGGATGAAGTAAAGCGAGAAGAGTCTAGATAGGGGAAAATAAGCGGAATATACAATATGAGGCCAGTTTGCCTCTTAACACGAAAACGGACTTTGGTTTGTCTTTGCTCACTTTGATTTGAAGCAAAAAATAAAAAATTACGGTGTGATAGATTTCACGTTGTGGCGGTAAGGAGCTTCTGGTATATTTATCTCCCGTCCAGAAGCACTCCATTTCCCTCATTCAACCAATTTCAGGTTAAACATGACGACAAATTACATTTTTGTTACTGGCGGGGTTGTATCCTCTCTAGGTAAAGGTATTGCAGCAGCATCTCTTGCGGCTATTCTAGAAGCTCGTGGTCTTAAAGTGACTATGATGAAGCTTGACCCTTACATCAACGTTGACCCGGGCACAATGAGCCCTACTCAGCACGGTGAAGTGTTCGTTACAGAAGATGGCGCAGAGACTGACCTTGACCTTGGTCACTACGAGCGTTTCATCCGTACCAAGATGACCAAGCGTAACAACTTTACTGCAGGTCGTGTTTATGCCGACGTACTTCGTAAAGAACGTCGTGGTGACTACCTAGGCGCAACTATTCAAGTTATCCCTCACATCACTAACGCGATCAAAGACCGTGTAATCGCTGGCTCTGAAGGCCATGATGTGGCTATCGTTGAAGTTGGCGGTACCGTTGGTGATATCGAATCACTACCATTTATGGAAGCGATTCGTCAGCTAGCCGTTGAACTAGGCCGTGAGCGCGCAATGTTCATGCACCTAACACTTGTTCCTTACCTAGCGGCAGCGGGCGAAGTGAAAACTAAGCCAACTCAACACTCTGTAAAAGAACTTCTATCTATCGGTATTCAGCCAGATATCCTAGTTTGCCGTAGCGACCGCGTTATTCCAGCGAATGAACGTAAGAAAATCGCACTATTCTGTAATGTTCCAGAAAAAGCAGTAATTTCAATGAAGGACGTAGATTCTATCTACAAGATTCCTCAATTGATCAAGTCTCAAGGTCTAGATGATCTTGTGTGTGCTCGCTTTGGCATCACAGCTCCTGAAGCTGATCTTTCTGAGTGGGAACAGGTTATTTACGAAGAAGCAAATCCTACTGGTGAAGTAACCATCGGTATGGTTGGTAAATACACTGAATTGCCAGATGCATACAAGTCTGTGAACGAAGCGCTTAAACACGCTGGCTTGAAAAACCGTCTAAGTGTCACAATTAAGTATGTAGACTCACAAGATATCGAAACAAAAGGCGTTGAGCTGCTAGAAGGCTTAGACGCGATCCTAGTTCCAGGTGGCTTCGGCGATCGTGGTATTGAAGGCAAGATCCGTGCGGCTCAATATGCACGCGAAAACAATGTGCCTTACCTAGGTATTTGTTTGGGTATGCAAGTTGCACTAATTGAATACGCGCGTAACGTTGCGGGTATGGAAGGTGCACATTCAACAGAATTTAACAAAGAGACTAAGTACCCTGTGGTAGGTTTGATCACAGAGTGGGTAGACGAGTCAGGTAACGTAGAAGAGCGTACTGAAAAGTCTGACCTAGGTGGTACGATGCGTCTTGGTTCACAGCTATGTCACCTAGAGAAAGGGACGAAAGCTCGTGAACTGTACGGTAGCGCGACGATCCATGAACGTCACCGTCACCGTTACGAAGTGAATAATGTGCTTCGTCCGCAAATCGAAAAAGCAGGTCTGAAAGTTTCTGGCCTATCAGCGGACAAGAAGTTAGTGGAAATGATTGAGAACCCAGCTCACCCATGGTTTGTAGCGGCTCAGTTCCACCCAGAATTCACATCGACTCCTCGCGATGGCCACCCATTGTTTGCAGGTTTCGTTAAGGCTGCGGGCCAAAACGCACGCGGCGAATTCGAGAAGTAAAAGGATACGGGCGGCGGCGAAGGTTGTGCTGCTGCCCTTTAAAATTGACATTTATATTTGAAACGAGAGGAAACATTAATGTCTAAGATCGTTAAAGTTCTAGGTCGTGAAATCATCGACTCACGTGGTAACCCAACTGTAGAAGCTGAAGTACACCTAGAAGGCGGTTTCGTAGGTATGGCGGCAGCTCCATCTGGCGCATCTACTGGTTCTCGCGAAGCTCTTGAGCTACGTGACGGTGACAAAGCACGTTTCCTAGGTAAAGGTGTTCTTAAAGCAGTTGAAGCTGTAAACGGCCCAATCGCTGAAGCTCTAGTTGGCAAAGACGCTAAAGACCAAGCTGCAATCGACGCAGTAATGATCGAACTAGACGGCACTGAAAACAAATCTAAATTCGGTGCTAACGCTATCCTAGCTGTTTCTCTAGCAAACGCTAAAGCTGCTGCTGCAGCTAAAGGCATGCCTCTATACGAGCACATCGCTGAACTAAACGGTACAGCTGGTCAGTTCTCTATGCCTCTACCAATGATGAACATCATCAACGGTGGTGAGCACGCAGACAACAACGTTGACATCCAAGAGTTCATGATCCAACCAGTTGGTGCTAAGACTCTTAAAGAAGGTCTACGTATCGGTGCAGAAGTATTCCACAACCTAGCTAAAGTTCTTAAGTCTAAAGGCTACAGCACTGCAGTTGGTGACGAAGGTGGTTTCGCTCCTAACCTTAAATCTAACGCTGAAGCTCTAGAAGTTATCGCAGAAGCTGTTGCAGCTGCTGGTTACGAACTAGGTAAAGACGTTACTCTAGCTATGGACTGTGCAGCATCTGAGTTCTTCGACAAAGAAGCTGGCATCTACAACATGAAAGGCGAAGGTAAAACTTTCACTTCTGAAGAGTTCAACCACTACCTAGCTGAGCTAGCTAACCAATTCCCAATCGTTTCTATCGAAGACGGTCTAGACGAGTCTGACTGGGATGGCTTCAAGCACCAAACTGAACTACTAGGTGACAAGCTTCAACTAGTAGGTGACGACCTATTCGTTACTAACACTAAGATCCTTGCTGAAGGTATCGAGAAAGGCGTAGCTAACTCTATCCTTATCAAGTTCAACCAAATCGGTTCTCTAACTGAGACTCTAGCTGCAATCAAGATGGCTAAAGACGCAGGTTACACAGCAGTAATCTCTCACCGTTCTGGCGAAACTGAAGATGCAACTATCGCTGATCTAGCGGTAGGTACTGCTGCAGGTCAAATCAAAACTGGTTCTATGAGCCGTTCTGACCGTGTTGCTAAGTACAACCAACTAATCCGTATCGAGGAAGCTCTAGGTGAGCGCGCTCCTTTCAACGGTCTTAAAGAAGTTAAAGGTCAAGCTTAATTCTTAGTTGAATAAGTTTAGCTAAATAGCTTTCTAGAAACGCTCCACTTCGGTGGGGCGTTTTTTATTTAAGAGCGATGAGCCGTTCTGGCCGTGTTGCTGCCATACCTAAAGAAAGCAACCCATTTATCTGCATCGAGGAAGCTCTAGGTGAGCACGCTCCTCCATGTTTCAAAGAAGCGGTCTTAAAGAAGCTCAAGCTTAGTTCTTCATTGGATTAACCGCTTAGGTTGAAGCTTTGAAATACCCTGATTTTGCGGGGTGTTTTTGTATCTATAGGCTTGTATTTCTTGGTCTTACTTTGGTGAGTGCTAAGAATAGCTTCATATGTCTTTGTTTCATTTTGCTGCTTATTTCTTGTAAGGAGCGTGTGAGTCTCCCTTTCTCCCCTAGAGGCAACCTCGCATTTATGCTATATATGTCACCTTATCTAATTCCTTCCGGTACAGAATGTTAGCAGCGATATGCGAATCTTTGTTATAGCCCTTACGCTACTGTTTGGCTTGCTTCAATACACTCTATGGTTTGGTAAAAACGGAGTGTCTGACTACTACACAGTAAAAGATGAAATTGAAGTTCAGCAACAAGTGAACAGCAAGCTACAAGCTCGCAATAATGAAATGTTTGCTGAGATTGATGACTTAAGGCAAGGTCTTGATGCGATTGAAGAACGTGCGCGTCATGAGCTTGGTTTAGTTAAAGATGGCGAGACTTTCTACCGCATTATAGGTGAGGAAAACCATTAAAATGTTGGATGTGAACTCATCGCATGTCGCAATTGTTCCTGCTGCCGGTGTCGGTAGTCGAATGAAGGCTGACCGCCCTAAGCAATATTTATTGATCGACGGAAAAGCGGTGCTGGAACACACTGTAGAAAAGTTGCTGTCGCACCCACGAATTTCGAAAGTGGTTGTCGCCATTACCGAAGGTGACCCTTATTTTCCTGAGTTAACCATCGCGAACCATCCCGATGTAATTCAAGTCGCGGGTGGCAAAGAGCGCGCTGATTCCGTACTTTCAGGGCTAAACTATGTCAATGAACATCTGGAAAGCGAGTGGGTATTAGTCCACGACGCTGCAAGGCCATGTGTATTAACATCTGACATTGACCGTTTGATTGATGTTTGCTGCGCTCACCCAACGGGTGGCATTCTCGCATCTCCTGTGAGAGATACAATGAAGCGAGCAAACGTAGCACAAGATATCGATCATACGGTAGAGAGAGAAGCATTGTGGCATGCATTAACTCCACAAATGTTTAAAACTCAACAACTGACTCGAGCACTGGCTGACGCATTAGAACAAGGCGTATCCATTACGGATGAAGCATCGGCTTTAGAGTGGTTGGGCGAAACGCCTGCTTTAGTCCAGGGTAATGCGAATAACATAAAAATTACTCAGCCAGAAGATCTCGCGTTAGCCGAGTTTTATCTGAGCCGTGAGCGCGGCGAATAAAGAAAGGATAGAAAATGATTCGAATTGGTCATGGTTTCGATGTACATAAATTCGGTGGTGAAGGCCCGGTCATTATCGGTGGTGTTGCTATCCCTTACGAGCAGGGCTTAGTAGCCCACTCAGATGGTGATGTTGCACTTCATGCTTTGACTGATGCGCTACTCGGGGCGATTGCTGCGGGTGATATTGGTCGTCACTTCCCGGATACCGACGATAAATGGAAAGGGGCTAATAGCCGCGAATTGTTGAAAGACGTTTATCGTCGTGTCAAAGAGCAAGGCTACCGCCTTGGTAATGCCGATGTCACCATCATGGCACAAGCACCTAAGATGGCACCTCATATTGACGCGATGTGTGCGGCGATTGCGGAAGACCTAGAAACCGATATTAGTAACATTAACGTAAAAGCGACGACGACAGAGCGTCTCGGTTTTACTGGACGCAAAGAAGGCATTGCAACGGAAGCCGTGGTGCTTCTGTTCAAGCAATAATTAACCAACTTGCTCCTTAATGCTGTGTAAACAGCGGAAAAACATCATGTCAGATATTTTATCTTCATTGGCTTATCTAACGGGTAAGCCTGTTGCATCGGCAAAAATCAAAGCGCAACCAGAACATTTTCAGGTTCGTGAGGATTTAGGTTTTGCCTTTACGGGCGAAGGCGAGCACCTAATGGTGCGCATTCGAAAAACTGGAGAAAATACCAGTTTTGTTGCGAATGAGTTGGCGAAAGCTTGTGGCGTAAAGTCGAAAGACGTTAGCTGGGCAGGCCTTAAAGACCGCCATGCCGTGACGGAACAGTGGCTGAGTGTCCATTTACCGAAAGGGGAAACGCCGGATTTCTCGGCATTCCTAGCTCAATATCCGAGTATTGAGATCTTAGCGACTGATCGACACAACAAAAAACTGCGTCCTGGAGACTTAATAGGGAACGAGTTTGTTGTCACTTTGTCTGAAGTGACTGACGTTGAAGATGTAGAGCAACGCCTTGAAAAAGTGAAACAAGTTGGTGTGCCAAACTACTTTGGTAGTCAGCGTTTTGGCAATGATGGCAACAACCTTGAAGAAGCACGTCGATGGGGACGTGAAAACGTTCGTACCCGTAATCAAAATAAGCGCAGCATGTATTTATCAGCGGCGCGTTCGTGGATCTTCAACCGTATCGTTTCTGCTCGTCTAGAAAGTGGTGTGTTTGATAAATTCATCGATGGTGATATTGCACAGACAAGTTCTGGCACTCAGTTGATTGATGCAAGCAATATCGCAGATCTACAAGCACAATTTGCTGCAGGTGAAGTGGCAATTACCGCGGCCCTAGCAGGTGATAATGCGCTTCCAACTCAAGCGGATGCGCTTACTTTAGAACAACCGTTCTTAGATGAAGAGCCTGATCTCATGGCGCTGATTCGTGGTAATCGCATGCGCCACGACCGTCGCGATATTGCGCTGAAGCCACAAGATTTAGCTTGGACGGTTGAAGGTAACAACATTACGCTGACTTTCTCACTGGATGCGGGATCTTTTGCAACCTCTATCGTTCGTGAGTTAGTTAATGAGGTTGAAGTAGAAAGAGAATACTAATGGAACAGGATTCACTAAACGCGAAGCCCCTAAGAGTCTTAATCAGCAACGACGATGGCGTACATGCGCAAGGGATTCATGCACTTGCTGATGAGTTGCGAGATATCGCTGAAGTGACCATTGTCGCACCCGACCGAAATCGTTCAGGTGCTTCGAACTCACTGACACTAGAGCAACCATTACGCGTAACTGAAATTGCCCCAAATATCTATTCAGTGCAAGGAACGCCTACAGATTGTGTACATTTTGCGCTGAATGAGCTGATGAAAGATGATTTGCCCGATCTTGTTTTATCAGGCATCAACCACGGTGCAAATTTGGGTGATGATGTTCTTTACTCAGGAACGGTAGCTGCAGCAATGGAAGGGCATTTCCTTGGTGTTCAGTCGGTTGCTTTTTCGCTGGTGGGTAAGCGTCATTTCGAATCTGCCGCAAAAATTGCACGTCAAATTGTGCAACAGCATTTAGCGTCTCCGATTCCAACGAATCGGTTATTGAACGTAAACGTGCCTGACTTACCAGCGGAAAACCTGGGCGAAATCGAAGTCACGCGTTTAGGTGCGCGTCATCACGCAGAGAATATGATTAAGCAGAAAGATCCGAGAGGTCATGATATTTATTGGTTAGGGCCTCCAGGAAAAGAGCAAGATGCGGGTGAGGGCACCGACTTTTATGCGATTGAACATGGTCGAGTTTCAATGACGCCTCTGCAAGTTGATCTCACTGCTCATGAATCGCTGCGTGCAATGGATAGTTGGTTAAAGGAAGAGAAGTAATGAGTAACCCACATGCTGACAGGTTGATAGCGTTTCTTATCTCCAGTGGCATCAAAGACCAAAGAGTTCTGGATGCTATCCAACGCTTACCACGAGAAAGCTTTGTCTCTCAAGCGATGATGCACCAAGCCTACGATAACAATGCGTTACCGATTGGTCAGGGACAAACTATTTCTCAACCTTATATTGTTGCTCGTATGACCGAGTTACTCGAACTAGAGCCAACGAGTCACGTACTGGAAATCGGAACGGGTTCCGGTTATCAAACCGCAGTACTGGCGCAAATTGTTGACCATGTATACTCCGTTGAGCGAATTAAATCGTTGCAATGGGAAGCAAAACGCCGTCTGAAGCAATTGGATATCTACAATGTTTCAACCAAGCATGCTGATGGATGGCAAGGTTGGGAAGCTCGTGGTCCTTTCGATGCCATCATTGTTACCGCAGCCGCAGAAGTGATCCCCCAAGCACTTCTCGCACAATTAAAAGATGGCGGTAAGATGGTGATTCCTGTTGGAGATAAGGAGCAACAGTTACTAAAAATTGAACGTAAGGGAGATGAATATCTCTCTACTGTTGTGGAAATGGTTCGATTTGTACCTCTGGTTGCGGGTGATTTAGCTTAAGGGTTAGGGATAGGTGAGTAAGTTATTACGTCATATTGGTATTAGCTTTGTGTTTGCTGCAGGACTAGTTGGTTGTGCAGCGCATTCTCCTGCACCTGTCTCTAGCTTAAAGAAAGACTATTCAAGCCTTGAAAGAGGAAGTTACAGAGGGAGTTATTATGAGGTAAAAAAAGGCGATACACTTTACTTCATAGCTTATGTCACAGATAAAGATGTAAATGATCTTGTCCGTTACAATGAGTTAACTCAGCCTTACACCATCTACCCTGGACAGAGGCTAAAACTTTGGGCTCCGAAATATGTCGCCCCTAAATATGGCCAAAAAGTTGAACCCGTTGTGGTTCCTGTTGTTACGACGCCACCAGCCCCAGTGACGAAAACATCAACAGCCTCTAAACCGAAAACTTCAAGTAAAAACTCTAGTCAAAAACCTACAGAGACTAAGCCTAAAGTCGTACAAAAACAGCCTCCAAAGAAGGTTGAACAATCGAAAACAAAGGAGTATGTTGGTTCAAAAGATAACCAAAAAGTGAAGCAAAAAGCGCCAGTTACCACGGCGAAGAGTGATAAAGTTTCTAAGTGGTTGTGGCCAACAAAAGGGAGAGTAATCAAGAACTTTTCGGCGGGAGAACAGGGAAATAAAGGTATCGACATCGCAGGACAGCGTGGTCAACCTATCGTTTCAACCGCAGCCGGCACCGTTGTTTATTCAGGCAATGCGCTACGAGGTTATGGCAACTTAATTATAGTAAAGCATAACGACAATTATTTAAGCGCCTATGCACATAATGACAAACTGCTGGTATCAGAAGGACAAAGTGTAAAAAGCGGACAGAAAATCGCCACCATGGGTAGTTCCGGTGCTAAATCAGTCAAGCTACACTTTGAAATTCGCTATCAAGGTAAATCGGTGAATCCAAAACGCTATTTGCCTTAAAACTTTGAAAAACAACTTGCGACATCATTTAGCGACATATTGAGTTGTCATGTCTTGCTAACTCGCCAGGGGGAGGCGTTATGAGTATCAGCAACACAGTAACCAAAGTTGAAGAGTTTGCATTTGACAATGCGTCAGTGAAGACCATTGATAACGAACTCGAAAAATCATCATCCACAGAAAGCAAAACGGCTGCGCGTGAAGAATTTGACGCGAGCAGTAAAAGCTTAGACGCAACTCAGTTGTATCTAGGTGAAATTGGCTTCTCACCTCTACTTACTGCCGAAGAAGAAGTGCTTTATGCTCGACGAGCCCTGCGTGGCGATGAAGCGGCACGTAAACGTATGATCGAAAGTAACCTACGTTTGGTGGTCAAGATCTCTCGTCGATACAGTAATCGAGGTCTAGCACTACTCGATCTGATTGAAGAAGGTAACCTTGGTTTGATCCGTGCGGTCGAGAAGTTCGATCCAGAGCGTGGTTTCCGCTTCTCTACTTATGCGACCTGGTGGATCCGACAAACGATCGAACGTGCGTTGATGAACCAAACTCGTACGATCCGTCTACCTATTCATGTCGTGAAAGAGCTGAACATTTATCTGCGTACTGCGCGTGAACTTTCTCAGAAGCTCGATCACGAACCTACCGCAGAAGAAATTGCTGCTCAGTTAGATATTCCAGTCGAAGATGTAAGCAAAATGCTACGTCTCAATGAGCGTATCAGTTCTGTCGACACACCAATCGGTGGTGACGGTGAAAAAGCGCTGTTGGATATTATTCCCGACGCAAACAACTCCGATCCAGAAGTCTCGACTCAAGATGACGATATCAAATCATCGCTGATTCATTGGTTAGAAGAGTTGAATCCAAAACAGAAAGAAGTACTTGCACGACGTTTTGGTCTTCTAGGCTATGAGCCTTCGACGCTTGAAGAAGTTGGTCGAGAGATTGGTTTGACACGTGAGCGTGTACGTCAAATCCAAGTAGAAGGTTTACGTCGTCTTCGTGAGGTTTTAATCAAGCAAGGTTTGAATATGGAAAACTTATTTAACGTCGAAGATGATTAAATAATCCGTACTTCAGTAGATATGCAAAAGGCTATGGTTATCCATAGCCTTTTTTCTTTTGTGCTCGCTTAAGTGAATCGATTTAAAGCATCTTCTTCAAACGATACAACTCTTCAAGTGCTTGGCGTGGAGTCAAATCATCAGGATCAATACCAGATAAGGCTTGTTCGATCTCGCTAGGTTCTGGAATTAGACTCAATTGGTTAGCCACATCTACTGCACTTGGACGTGGTGCGTCACTGTTTTGCCCTAGTTGCTCTAGCTGAGATAGTTTGTTACGCGCATTTTTGATGACCGTTTTGGGTACGCCGGCTAAGCCCGCAACAGCTAGGCCGTAAGACTTACTTGCCGCACCTTCTTGAACTGCGTGCATAAAGGCAATGCTGTCACCATGTTCTACGGCATCCAAGTGAACGTTCGCTAAGTTTGGCAGTTGGTTTGGCAACTCTGTCAATTCGAAGTAGTGAGTTGCAAATAGTGTCATCGCACCAATTTGTGTTGCGAGCCATTCCGCACTTGCCCAAGCTAAAGATAGGCCATCGTAAGTACTGGTACCGCGACCGATTTCATCCATTAGCACTAAACTGTTTTTAGTTGCATTGTGCAGAATATTAGCGGTTTCCGTCATTTCTACCATGAAGGTCGAACGACCAGATGCAAGATCATCTGACGCACCAATACGAGTAAATATACGATCTAAAGAACCAATTTGTGCAGATTCTGCAGGTACATAAGAGCCGATATGTGCCATCAATGCAATCAGCGCAGTTTGACGCATGTAAGTGGATTTACCACCCATGTTTGGACCGGTGATGATTAACATTTTACGTGCTGGGTTAAGCTCTATTGGGTTCGCGATGAACGGTTCTGTTGTTACTTGCTCTACGACTGGGTGACGACCCGCTTGAATGTGAATGCCAGCGTCTTTCACAAGCGTTGGTCGGCAGTAATCCAACGAATCTGCACGCTCTGCTAGGTTTTGTAGTACATCGAGTTGAGACAGAGCAGAAGCTAAATTCTGCAGCTTCTCCAGATTTGGCATCAATAGATCAAACAGTTCTTCCCACAGCTGCTTTTCAAGTGCCAGCGCTTTCGATTTCGAGTTAAGTACTTTGTCTTCGTGCTCTTTAAGCTCTGGGATGATATAGCGTTCGGCATTTTTTAGTGTTTGGCGACGTACATAGTGCGGTGGAACCAAATGGCTCTGGCCACGGCTCACTTGAATAAAGAAGCCATGTACGTTGTTGTAGCCGACTTTAAGCGTATCGATGCCGTGTCGTTCACGCTCATCTCGCTCAAGCTGCTCAAGGTATTCTGTTGCACCGTCTGCTAATTTGCGCCATTCATCGAGCTCGGCATTATAGCCTTCAGCGATCACACCACCATCACGAATAACAACTGGCGGATTTTCTTTAATTGCACGCTCTAACAGATCACATACTTCGTCAATCGGAGCTGCGTATTGTGCCAGTTTTGCTAGATATGGATGGGTCAAAGAAGCGGTTACAGATTCTAGCTCTGGTAGCTGCTGCATGGCATTGCGAAGTCTAGCCATATCGCGAGGGCGAGCAGAGCGTAGTGCAAGGCGTGCTAAGATACGTTCAATATCACCAATTTGTTTTAACGTTGGTTGAAGATCGGCAAACAGCGCTTGTTCTTTAATCTCACCAATCGCATCAAGACGATTGTTTAACGTTTCAATGCAACGCATAGGCTGATGTAGCCAACGCTTCAGCATTCGGCTGCCCATCGGCGTCGCACAATGGTCGAGTACCGCAGCGAGTGTGTTATCGGTTCCACCTGCTAGATTTTGAGTAATTTCCAGGTTGCGTCGGGTAGCGGCATCAAGGATGACGGATTGGTCCTGATGATCAAACGTTAAAGAGCGAATATGAGGCAAAGCAGTGCGTTGCGTATCTTTCACATACTGGATCAAACAACCAGCAGCACATAACCCTAAGGACGCATGTTCTACGCCAAAACCAACCAGATCTTTAGTGCCAAACTGTTGATTGAGTTGTTGCTTAGCCGTATCAAGCTCAAATTCCCATACTGGGCGACGACGGTTACCGTTGCGGCTCGCCATTAAATGTACAGGTTCAAAATCTTCTGGGAATAGTAGCTCACGTGGTGCGGTACGCTGAAGCTCGGCTGTCATCGCTTCTTCGGTTTCTGGTTCTGTCAGTTGGAAGCGACCAGAAGTGACATCCAGCGTCGCATAACCGAACTTACCGTTGTGATGGTAAATGGCTGCGATTAAGTTATCGACACGCTCAGAAAGCAGTGCTTCATCCGTCACAGTACCTGGTGTCACGATACGCACAACTTTACGTTCTACCGGACCTTTGCTGGTGGCTGGATCGCCAATTTGTTCGCAGATTGCGACTGATTCACCAAGCTGAACAAGTTTTGCTAGATAGCCTTCTACTGCGTGAAATGGCACTCCCGCCATAGGAATAGGCTCTCCAGCTGACGAACCGCGCTTAGTTAGCGAAATATCAAGCAGTTGGGACGCTCGCTTTGCATCATCGTAAAAGAGTTCGTAGAAATCGCCCATGCGGTAGAACAGCAAAATCTCAGGGTTCTCAGCTTTTAGCTTGAGGTATTGCTGCATCATCGGAGTGTGTTTTTGTTCAGCTTTCACAGGTAAGTTCTTTTGTTTATTTCCGTAGCGGCTTAGGATACGTGAATCCCTATCAAGTAAAAAGAGACAAAGGGCATTTTGGCTATGGAAAAAACAACAAAATTGAGCGCAGATTTAGGCGCATTATTGGCTAAACACGGGCATGTTTTAACGACGGCAGAATCATGCACGGGTGGCGGTGTTGCGACCGCTATTACTGATATTGCAGGCAGCTCAGGTTGGTTAGATAGAGCTTTTGTCACTTACAGCAACGAAGCCAAAATGGAAATGCTGGGTGTGAGAGTGGAAACCTTAGAGGAACATGGTGCCGTGAGTGAGCCCGTTGTGATTGAAATGGTGCAAGGTGCGCTTCAACACTCGAATGCCACTATTGGGGTTTCCATCAGTGGTGTTGCTGGACCGGGGGGAGGCACTGATGAAAAGCCGGTTGGAACCGTCTGCTTTGCTTTTGCGGATAAGCACGACTGGCTCTTTGTTGAGACCATGCATTTTTCTGGTGACAGGGCGGAAGTTCGTCAACAAGCGGTGATGCATGCATTGACTCGATTGCATCAACATTTAATTTAGAATTTCTTACACTGTCTTAGCCCAGAATTGATAAGGGCTAGAGCAAATCCTTAGAAGCAGTGAACTAAATTTTTTCTATACAGGTATAGACACTGTATGAATCAACAGTATAATAACTTTCATTGCTGAGCAGGTTAGCTGCTTAAGAAAAATGAATTACTATTCGTCGCCCAAAGAAGATGAATAAATCGGAGAAAGTAATGGACGAGAACAAACAGAAAGCGCTCGCCGCTGCGCTAGGTCAAATTGAAAAGCAATTCGGTAAAGGCTCTATCATGCGCCTTGGTGATAACCGAGCAATGGACGTAGAAACCATCTCAACAGGCTCTCTTTCTCTTGATATCGCTTTGGGTGCAGGTGGTCTGCCAATGGGTCGTATCGTAGAAGTCTACGGTCCAGAATCTTCAGGTAAAACAACACTAACGCTTGAGCTTATCGCTGCTGCGCAACGTGAAGGTAAAACTTGTGCGTTTATCGATGCAGAGCACGCTCTGGATCCTGTCTACGCGAAGAAACTTGGTGTTGATATCGATGCGCTCTTGGTTTCTCAGCCAGACACTGGTGAGCAAGCACTAGAGATTTGTGATGCACTAGCTCGCTCTGGCGCTATCGACGTAATGGTTGTTGACTCAGTTGCGGCGCTAACACCAAAAGCAGAAATTGAAGGCGAAATGGGCGACAGCCACATGGGTCTGCAAGCACGTATGCTTTCTCAAGCGATGCGTAAGCTAACAGGTAACCTAAAACAGTCTAACTGTATGTGTATCTTCATCAACCAAATCCGTATGAAGATTGGTGTGATGTTCGGTAACCCAGAAACGACCACGGGTGGTAACGCACTTAAATTCTACGCTTCTGTTCGTCTTGATATTCGTCGTACTGGCGCAATCAAAGAAGGTGACGAAGTCGTTGGTAACGAAACTCGCATCAAAGTAGTTAAGAACAAGATTGCTGCACCGTTTAAAGAAGCCAATACGCAAATCATGTACGGCCAAGGCTTTAACCGCGAAGGTGAGCTGGTAGATCTAGGCGTGAAGCACAAACTGGTTGAAAAAGCTGGTGCATGGTACAGCTACCAAGGCGATAAGATTGGTCAAGGTAAAGCGAACGCGTGCAACTACCTACGTGAGCATCCTGAAGTGGCTAAAACCATCGATACTAAATTGCGTGAAATGTTGTTAGCGCCAGCCCTTGCGGAAGCTCCTGAAGCAGGCGAGGCGCCTGAGCAAGCTGAAGAGTTTTAATCCCTTCACAGATTAAAAAGTGATAAAGCCCTGCAATGCGGGGCTTTGTTGTATCTATTGACATCAAAAATCGAATCATCACAAAGGCCATTGAGAGTCTGTACAGCAAAAATACCTTTAGGATCACCATGTACCAAAAGCGCCAGACA
This sequence comes from Vibrio sp. JZG10, assembly GCF_054064075.1. Lineage (NCBI taxonomy): Bacteria > Pseudomonadati > Pseudomonadota > Gammaproteobacteria > Vibrionales > Vibrionaceae > Vibrio > Vibrio sp. JZG10. The sequence goes on along the minus strand of NZ_JBSUGE010000010.1, from coordinate 5,938 downwards.
CCAACATTATCGAGCAAAGAGGCGGCTATCCAACTGCTTAGCCGTCGCGATCATGGTCAGTATGAGCTGTACCAAAAACTGTCGATGAAAGGCTATGAAGCATCAGACATCGAAATCGCGATTAATTTTTGCTTAGACTATAACTATTTAGATGATTTACGTTATGCGAAGAGCCAAATTCGGCAGCATGTATACAAAGGACATGGAGAGCGTCGAATTCGCCAAGAGTTAAACCAGAAACGTGTTGCGGAATCGGTGATTGAGCAAGCCATGGCTGAAGAACCGCAAGACTGGTTTGAACTTGCTAAGCAGGCGGCAGAAAAGAAATTCAAAGGCGTCAAAGCCAAGGACCAAAAAGAATACGCAAAACAAGTCCGTTTTCTACAATACCGAGGCTACAGTTTCGACCAAATTAGCTATGCGCTTGCCTTTGAAGACCAAGATTAGCGTTGATCCAATTGCGCTGATTTTTGTTTTGCTTCAAATTTTTTCTTCTGCTCCCTCTTTTCCTCAAGAAAACTAGTCTCAGCTGTTTGCATGATCTACAATACGGCAAAATTCTAACTCGACTATTTTCAGGAAGAGCTGCATGTACATGAGCACTGACGAGGTTCGTAACGCGTTCCTCAAGTTCTTTGAAAGCAAAGGACACCAAATCGTAGAAAGTTCATCGTTAGTTCCACATAACGACCCAACCCTGCTGTTCACAAACGCAGGTATGAACCAATTTAAAGATTGTTTCTTAGGCTTAGAAAAACGAGCCTATACTCGAGCGACTACGGCTCAGCGTTGTGTACGTGCTGGTGGTAAACACAACGACCTGGAAAATGTTGGCTTTACCGCTCGTCACCACACATTCTTTGAAATGCTAGGCAACTTCAGCTTTGGCGACTATTTCAAAGAAGATGCGATTTCATTTGCTTGGGAATTCCTAACCGAAGTTCTTAAACTGCCTGCGGATCGTCTATTGGTAACCGTTTACGAAACCGATGACGAAGCATTCGACATCTGGAACAAAAAAGTTGGCGTGCCTGCTGATCGTATCGTGCGCATTGGTGACAAAGAAGGTGGCAAGCCTTACGAGTCTGATAACTTCTGGCAAATGGGCGACACTGGTCCTTGTGGTCCATGTACTGAAATCTTCTACGATCACGGTGAACACATCTGGGGTGGTCGTCCTGGCACGCCTGAAGAAGATGGTGACCGTTTCATCGAGATCTGGAACAACGTATTCATGCAGTTCAACCGTCACGCAGACGGCACTATGGAACCGCTACCAAAACCATCGGTAGATACTGGTATGGGTATCGAGCGTATCTCTGCAATCATGCAAGGCGTTCACTCAAACTACGAAATCGATGTATTCCAAACTCTTATCAAAGCAGCGGCTGAAGTCATTGGTTATGAAGATCTATCGAACCAATCGCTACGCGTTATTGCTGACCACATCCGTTCATGTTCATTCTTGATTGTTGATGGTGTGATGCCTTCAAACGAAGGTCGTGGTTACGTACTACGTCGTATCATTCGTCGTGCCGTACGTCATGGTAACAAGCTAGGTGCACAAGGTGCATTCTTCTATAAGCTTGTTGGCGTATTAGCAGAAGTAATGGGTACAGCAGGCGAAGAGCTGAAGCGTCAACAAGCAGTGGTTGAAAAAGTACTGCGTATCGAAGAAGAAAACTTCGGTCGTACACTTGAGCGCGGTATGGTAATTCTTAACGAAGCATTAGATAACCTAGATGGCAAAGTGCTAGACGGCGAAACGGTATTCAAGCTTTACGATACTTACGGCTTCCCAGCAGACCTCACTAACGACGTTGCACGTGAGCGTGAGTTCGCGATCGACGAAGAGGGTTTCGAAAAAGCGATGGAAGAGCAGCGTCAACGTGCGCGTGAAGCTGGTCAATTCGGTACAGATTACAACGCAGCAATCAAAGTTGATACGCAAACAGAGTTCTGTGGTTACACAGGTACTAAAGGTTCTAGCTCAGTCGCAGCGATGTTTGTTGAGGGCAACGAAGTAGATTCACTATCTGCAGGCGATAAAGCCATCATCGTGCTTGGTGAAACGCCATTCTACGCAGAGTCAGGCGGTCAGTGTGGTGACGCGGGTGAAATCCGTACTGAGTCTGGTGTATTCCGCGTTGAAGACACTCAAAAACTCGGTAACGCAATCGCACACCACGGTGTAATGGCAGAAGGCGTGCTAGCGAAAGGTGACGAAGTGGCAACTATCGTTGACGCAGAGCGTCGCGCAGCTATCTCTCTTAACCACTCAGCGACGCACTTGCTACACGCAGCACTACGCCAAGTTCTTGGTGAGCACGTAACGCAGAAAGGCTCACTAGTGAAAGCTGACAGCCTACGTTTCGACTTCTCACACCTAGAGGCAGTAACTGCAGCAGAACTGAAAGAAGTTGAGCGTCTAGTAAACGCACAAATTCGTCGTAACCACACGATTGAAACCAATGTGATGGACATTGAGTCTGCTAAGAAGAAAGGCGCAATGGCATTATTTGGTGAGAAGTACGATGACGAAGTTCGCGTGCTGTCTATGGGCGACTTCTCTACTGAACTTTGTGGTGGTATTCACGCATCAAGCACGGGTGATATTGGTCTATTCAAAATCACATCAGAAAGCGGTATTGCAGCTGGTATTCGTCGTATTGAAGCGGTAACAGGCGAGGCGGCATTAGACGCTATTGAAGCTCAAAATGCGAAGTACGAAGAGAAACTGGCAGAATCTGCACAGAAAGCAAAAGCACTAGAAAAAGAAGTGCAGAAGCTAAAAGATAAGATGGCAGCCGCAGAAAGCGCTAACATCATGGGCAAAGCGGTTGAAGTAAATGGCACAAAAGTTCTAGTTGCGGCCCTTGAAGGTGCTGATAGCAAGAACCTACGTACCATGGTTGATGACATCAAGAATCAAATGGGTTCTGGTGTAGTACTGCTTGCAAACGTAACGGGTGACAAGGTTGGCTTGATTGCTGGTGTGACTAAAGATCTCACTGGTAAAGTAAAAGCAGGTGAACTGGTTAAAATGGTTGCAGAGCAAGTCGGTGGTAAGGGCGGTGGTCGTCCAGACATGGCTCAAGCCGGTGGTACTGATGTTTCAGCACTACCAGAGGCAATCAAAACAGTTCAGCCTTGGCTAGAAGAGCGTTTATAAGCTCTTAACTAATAAAATTACGCTCAATCAAGTTTCTTTGATTGAGCGTAATTTTTTTTAGCAACCAAGTGGTTTAATTGACCAAAAGTTAACCGAGTCATTTAAGCTGCTTGGTTTTTGTTGTAACTACTGCTTATATAATTTTTCTCAAAGGAAATATTTAAGATGTAAGCAGTTCTAAAGAGACTTCGGTCTTGGGAAGGTGAAGACTGGTGAAAAAGCCCCTTATCGTGCAAAAGTTTGGCGGAACCTCTGTGGGTTCAATTGAAAGAATCCACCAAGTCGCTGAACACATCATTAAGGCGAAAAATGATGGCAATCAAGTTGTTGTTGTCGTGTCTGCAATGTCAGGCGAAACAAACAGACTGATGGATCTCGCTAAACAGATAGATAGCGTACCTACAGCTCGAGAACTTGATGTTTTGCTCTCTGCTGGTGAGCAAGTGTCAATGGCACTGTTAGCCATGACTTTGAATAAAATGGGTCATGCTGCGCGCTCGCTTACCGGAGCACAGGCGAATATTGTGACGGATAATCAACACAATGACGCAACGATTAAACACATTGATACCACGACAATTATGGGATTGCTTGAGCAAGACCAAATCGTGATTGTTGCGGGCTTTCAAGGTGTGAATGAGAATGGGGATATCACCACATTAGGTCGAGGTGGCTCAGATACGAGCGCTGTGGCACTGGCGGGCGCATTGCGCGCTGACGAGTGTCAAATCTTTACCGACGTTGATGGTATTTATACTTGTGACCCACGTGTAGTGAAAAATGCGCGCAAATTGGCGGTTATCGATTTTCCTTCAATGGAAGCGATGGCAAGCCGAGGCGCAAAAGTATTACATTTACCTTCAGTGCAATTTGCATGGAAGAATAATGTGCCACTACGCGTGCTTTCGACATTTGATGTTAATGAAGGCAGTTTGGTAAAGGGGGAGTCAGGCAATCAAGCCGTCTCTGGTATAGCCATTCAACGTGACCTTGCCATTATCGAAGTCGATAAAGAACATTTATCTAGTGCTACAAAACAATGTCAGATGTTGGGTATAGACATTTGGAATGTGATCGAGGAAGCAGAACGGGCAGGTATCATGATAAAACAAGATGCATGTGCCAAGTTCGATCTGGTGTTCAGCGACAAAATCCGTAATAGTGAAGTGGTAAGCCTGTTGACCGCAGTGGGGCTTGAGGCCAATGGAATGGTAGAGCACGCATGCGATTTGTTGGCAAAGCGAGATATTGAGATCAATTTCAGCGCAACGAATGCACTCACTATGATGCTAGTTTTAGCACCCGAATGTGTGGATACAGCAGCAAACATTCTGCATGATGCTTACATTACGTCTAGTGAAGCATTAAACATTCAACAAAAACATGCCTTTTTAGGCTGATTTTCGCTAACAAGGTAGTTTACGAAAATATAACTTTTGTTGGATAATAGCTTTGTAGCAAGAAAATTTAGAGATTACTCAAGGAGCAAAGAATGCTAATTTTGACTCGCCGCGTAGGCGAAACACTGATGATTGGTGATGAAGTGACTGTAACTGTACTAGGTGTGAAAGGTAACCAAGTACGTATCGGCGTTAACGCTCCGAAAGAGGTTTCAGTTCACCGTGAAGAAATCTACATGCGCATTCAAGCTGAAAAAGGCAATGGCAACGTTGCTTCAGGTAACTACTAAGTCGCTCCTGTTTACAGAGCTTAGTTTGAATGAAAAAGGCTAACCGAAGGGTTGGCCTTTTTAGTCTTTAATGTTTTTGAAGATTTGCGGAAACCATTGTGTTGACTGTGGCTGTGAATCCGTCAATATTGTTTAATCGAACACCAGGAAGTTGTTTGAAAATAAATGTCTTTTTTTCAGAGAAGACTCTCTTTTTTTCATCATAATAGAGTGGTAAAGTTCGTTTAATAGTCACTTTGATTAAATCAGCAACGGTTAAGTCAGTTTCGTGGATTTTTTCAAAGAAAGTGTTTGACATATTTTCGGTAAAACGTAATATGTGCCTCCGCAAGACGGTGAGGTGGCCGAGAGGCTGAAGGCGCTCCCCTGCTAAGGGAGTATACGGTTTATCCCGTATCGAGGGTTCGAATCCCTCCCTCACCGCCATTCTTGCAACGTTGAGAAATCAACAAAAAAGTGCGTCCTTAGCTCAGCTGGATAGAGTACCTGGCTACGAACCAGGCGGTCGGAGGTTCGAATCCTCCAGGACGCGCCATATCTCTTTTGAGATATAACAATGAAAACGGTGAGGTGGCCGAGAGGCTGAAGGCGCTCCCCTGCTAAGGGAGTATACGGTTTATCCCGTATCGAGGGTTCGAATCCCTCCTTCACCGCCATTCATTGACTGGCCCGATGGCCTTTTTTTTGTTTCGTAAGAAATGAATGTGATTTGCTTCACAACTTCCTAGCAAGAAGATCTGCGCGTCCTTAGCTCAGCTGGATAGAGTACCTGGCTACGAACCAGGCGGTCGGAGGTTCGAATCCTCCAGGACGCGCCACTATTTAATAATTCGTTTGATAAACGGGTTATACAAAGTAAAATAAGATTATTGCGCGTCCTTAGCTCAGCTGGATAGAGTACCTGGCTACGAACCAGGCGGTCGGAGGTTCGAATCCTCCAGGACGCGCCACTTATTGAAGGGTATTGCCCTGATATTGATGAAAGTCGATATCAAAAACTGCGCGTCCTTAGCTCAGCTGGATAGAGTACCTGGCTACGAACCAGGCGGTCGGAGGTTCGAATCCTCCAGGACGCG
>NZ_JBSUGE010000009.1:0-157973 GCF_054064075.1 Vibrio sp. JZG10 | reverse complement strand
CGTCCTTAGCTCAGCTGGATAGAGTACCTGGCTACGAACCAGGCGGTCGGAGGTTCGAATCCTCCAGGACGCGCCATTTACTGAAAAAGCCTCGCAATTGCGAGGCTTTTTTGTATCTGGACATCTAGAACTATAACCTGAGTCGTTAGAGGCGATGCCCTTCTTTTCCAAAAGCGAATATGTGCTTATCTAAGCAATTTGGAATAAAGTTTCTGCTGTAGTTTGTGAATCCATCCTTACTATCTCTCCTGTATATTGATTTCCGTTTCTTTCACTTCAATTGTTTAAATGTAACTTCTTTGTTTTTTATTTGTTTGTTAATTGTTATTAAATGACATCCTTTTGTTTTTATTGGCTTTTATGTGTAAATCTCGATTTGGTTTTGAAATCCAAATCGCAGTTTTTATTTATGTCCTCCTTTACTCTGTTCGTAAGGAGATAGCAGATTCGCAGTAATTATTTTGTCATGAACTGTGATCTGGGTAGTGAATAAATAATCATTTATCAGGATTATTACAAACCTTCCTTAAACAAAATTGACAAAATTTAACCAATCGAGATAATCCATTGGTCGGGATTTGACGCTATTAAAGTCCTGCACGTTGTCAGGATGACAAAGAAAGGAAGCAACATGACTAATATAGGAAGCCTGCTAGTAGATGCGGCCACCCTGATGCTAACGGGGATGGCGGTCGTATTTATTTTCCTCACTATTCTTGTTTATCTCGTTCGGCTAATGTCGAAATTGGTACCAGAAGAACTACCAGAGCCGATCGCAGCACCAAAAACAAATACTAATATTCAATCAACCTCTTCAGCTGTTAGTCCACAAGTAGTGGCGGCGATCTCGGCTGCGATTCATAAACATCGCGCCTCATTCGCGAAGTAGCCGAACCAGGATTAAAAAGGAGTTTAAGAGCATGTCTAAACCACTAGCTATTACAGATGTGGTCCTTCGTGATGCCCATCAATCACTATTTGCTACGCGTATGCGTATTGAGGATATGCTGCCTATCGCAGCTGAGTTGGATAAGGTTGGTTACTGGTCTCTAGAGACTTGGGGTGGCGCAACGTTTGATTCTTGTATTCGATTCTTAGGGGAAGATCCTTGGGAGCGTTTACGTGAGCTGAAAAAAGCGATGCCCAATACGCCAATGCAAATGCTACTGCGTGGTCAAAACCTTTTAGGATACCGCCATTATGCCGACGACGTAGTAGAGAAGTTCGTTGAACGCGCGCATGCTAACGGTATGGACGTGTTCCGTATCTTTGATGCAATGAATGACGTGCGAAACTTCCAGAAGGCCGTTAAAGCAACGGTCGATGTTGGCGCACATGCTCAAGGTACGCTGTCTTACACAACAAGCCCTGTGCATAACGCAGACACTTGGGTTGACTTGGCAAAACGCCTAGAGGATTTAGGTTGTCATTCACTGTGTATTAAAGATATGTCTGGCTTACTCAAGCCTTATGAAGCGGAAGAGCTTATCACGCGTATCAAAGCATCTTGTGATGTGCCATTAGCACTTCATTGTCACGCGACGACAGGCTTGTCTACTGCGACAGCGGTAAAAGCAGTTGAAGCTGGTATTGATATTCTCGATACAGCGATTTCTTCAATGAGTTGTACCTATGGTCACACACCGACTGAAACGGTAGTCGCGATGCTAGAAGGAACCGAGCGAGATACGAATTTGAAGCTCGAGCAACTAGAACCTATCGCCGCGTATTTCCGTGAAGTACGTAAGAAGTACGCGAAGTGGGAAGGTCAGTTGAAAGGTGTAGACTCTCGCATCCTGATTGCTCAAGTGCCTGGCGGCATGCTGACTAACATGGAAGGCCAGTTGAAAGAACAGGGCGCGGCGGATCGCATTGATGAAGTCTTAGAAGAGATCCCTCGTGTTCGCGAAGATCTTGGTTTCATTCCATTGGTGACTCCAACTTCGCAGATCGTCGGAACGCAAGCGGTGATTAACGTGCTTACTGGCGAACGCTATAAGAGCATTACTAAGGAAACTGCTGGTCTATTGAAAGGCGAATACGGTCAAGCGCCAGCCGAGTTAAATGCAGAGCTGCAAGCTAAAGTACTTGATGGCAAAGAGCCTATTACTTGTCGTCCTGCCGATTTGCTTGAGCCTGAAATGGAGACGCTTACTGTTGATCTGATGGAGAAAGCGAAATCAGAAGGTATTAAGCTAGCAAGTGAGCGTGTTGATGATGTACTTACTTATGCGCTTTTCCCTCAAGTTGGTCTCAAGTTCCTTAAGAATCGTGACAACCCAGAAGCATTTGAACCTGCACCAACGCTAGAAGCCGCGAAGCCTGCCGTACCTGCGGCGCAACCAGCAACTGGCGGCGTAGAAACTTATAGCGTACGTGTTGACGGACAGGTGTATGAGGTGGAAGTTGGTCCTCAAGGCGAGCTAACCTCTGTCGCTCCTTCTGCGGCGCCTGCAAAATCGACGGCACCTAGCGCACCTTCTAGCGCATCTGCTGAAGCGGTGCCTGCTCCTCTTGCCGGTAACATCTTTAAAGTGAATGTTCAGCCTGGCGCTGAAGTGGCTGAAGGCGATGTACTACTGATTCTTGAAGCAATGAAGATGGAAACAGAAGTGCGTGCGGCGCGTGGTGGTGTGGTTCAAGAGTTGAACGTTAAAGAAGGCGATGCTGTCACAGTAGGTGCGCCTCTGTTGAGCCTGGCGTAAGGGAGTATCATGGACGGATTGTTAACCCTTTGGGCAGAAACAGGGATCGCTAACTTCGAGTTCGGCCAAATCTGTATGATGCTGGTTGGTTGTACCTTGCTGTTTTTGGCAATCAAAAAAGGCTTTGAGCCTTTACTGTTATTGCCGATTGGTTTTGGTGCTATCTTGGCGAATATTCCAAATGCTGGCTTTACTGAGCCTGGCGGCTTGCTCTACTACGTTTACTACATTGGGATTGAATCGGGTGTGTTCCCGTTGTTGATCTTCATGGGTGTGGGTGCGATGACCGACTTTGGTGCTTTGATCGCAAACCCAAAAACGTTGTGGCTAGGTGCGGCAGCTCAGTTTGGTATTTTTGCGACACTGTTTGGCGCTATTTTGCTCAACTATGTACCTGGTATGGAGTTCTCCATGGCGGATGCATCGTCTATCGCTATCATCGGTGGTGCGGATGGCCCAACGGCGATTTTCTTAGCAAGTAAGTTATCACCAGACCTGCTTGGTGCGATTGCTGTAGCCGCGTACAGCTACATGGCTTTAGTGCCAATCATTCAGCCGCCAATCATGAAGGCGCTAACCACTAAGGAAGAACGTGAGATTCAAATGGCGCAACTGCGTCACGTGGGTAAATGGGAAAAGGTATTGTTCCCGATGGCAGTATTACTCATGACGATTCTTTTCCTACCTTCAGCAACGCCTCTTGTCGGTATGTTCTGTCTTGGTAACTTAATGCGTGAAGCGGGTGTGGTCGATCGTCTATCGAAAACCGCACAAAATGAGCTGATCAACATCGTGACGATCTTCTTGGGCTTAGGGGTTGGCTCGAAGCTGCAAGCGGATCAATTCCTGAACTTAGAAACATTAGGCATTCTAGGGCTTGGTGCGGTTGCGTTTAGTATTGGCACGGGTGCTGGTGTGCTAATGGCTAAGTTGCTGAACAAGTTCTCAAAAGAAGACATCAACCCACTTATTGGTGCGGCCGGCGTTTCTGCGGTACCAATGGCCGCGCGTGTGGTGAACAAGGTCGGCTTACAAGCTAACCCGCAAAACTTCTTGTTGATGCATGCGATGGGACCAAACGTTGCAGGAGTATTGGGATCAGCGGTTGCCGCTGGTATCTTGCTAGCACTTGTCGGCTAGTCATTACCGAAAATGGAATGATCAACCAATTTACAAAATCACGATTAACTTCGGTTAACAAAATGGTTTATAGTCAAAGGGATGCTTTCGCATCCCTTTTTGTTTTCTTGCAGGGAATGGTTTATGGAACACAAACAGATCGTTATCACTGAATTTGGTGATGCCAACGTACTCGCGATTCAACATGCTTCTACACCATCACCACAGCCTGGTGAAGTCTTAGTAAAAGTCGCTTTTTCAGGCGTAAATCCTATTGATGTTAAAACTCGAGCCGGACTCGGTTGGGCAGCTGCGCAGAACAAGGATAATTTACCTTGGGTACCAGGTTACGACATCTCAGGAAAAGTCGTGTCCAGTGGAGAGGGAGCGTCGCGTTTTAATGATGGTGATGAGGTGGCTGGATTTATCGGTTTCCCAGTCCGAGGCGGTGGGTACAGTCAGTACGTATGTGTTCCAGAAGCTGAGTTAAGTCATGTTCCCAGTTCAGTTACTTTAGAGGCAGCAGCAGCATTACCGTTGGCGGGACAAACTGCGGCACAAGCTCTCAGTAAGGCTAATGTGACTGAAAACGATCGCGTACTTATCCTCGCAGGAGCCGGTGGCGTTGGACACCTAGCGGTACAAATCGCGGTCGCGACTAAAGCGGAAGTCTTTACAACCTGCAGTGAACGAAATTTAGACTACCTGGCTACCCTTGGCGCTCACGCAGTGAACTATCAATTTGCACCAGTGTCAGAACGTGTTGAAGACGTTGATGTTTTGATTGATTTAGTAGGTGGAGATGCCGCGTTAGATGCGCTTAAATGCCTGAAAGACGGTGCGAGAGTCATCACCGTTCCAACCATCACGGCTGAGCTGATTTGTGAAAAAGCCAAACTCCTAGGCTTTGAGGCTAACGGCATGTTGGTTGAGCCAGATCCAGCGCAATTAGATACCTTGTTGTACATGGTTGGCGTTGGTTTACTGAAGACTGAAATTCAACAGGTTTATCCGATGAGTGATGTGATTGCTGCTCACCAGCAAGTTGAATCAGGAAGAACCAGAGGCAAGGTGTTGCTTGATATGACATGCTAGAAGCATTTAATACGAGCTTTGAAAGTTTAGCGCTTTGGTTTTCAGATTCAGCATTATGGGTGCTTTTCATGACCGGTTTTCTCAGTGCCACTTTGTTACCTGGTGGTTCTGAGGCGGGCTTAGTTGCCACTCTCTCATTAAATCAATATTCCGTTTCGTCAATTATTATGGTCGCCACTATCGGCAATACGCTTGGTGGCTTAACAAATTATTGGCTTGGCTTGTGGATTCCCAACAAAGCGCAAGAAGAAAAGCACGGTCATACCGCATTAAAGTGGCTGTCAAAGTATGGCTATTGGGGATTGTTTTTTAGCTGGTTACCTGTGATTGGAGACCCGCTGTGTTTAGCCGCAGGGTGGCTGAGAATGAAGTTTCTGCCTTGCGTGATTTTAATATTTTTAGGAAAGGCTGCTAGGTATAGCTTACTTGCGGCCATCTATCTCGGATTATTTTAAGGAAAGTACATGAAGATGTTTTGGGTTGGCGCGTGTTCACTTTTGGTGATCACGGGCTGTGCATCAAATACGCCAGTTTCATCACTGCCGAAAGGGGTAACTTTCGTCGAGTCATCGAAAGCGGAAGAAGGCAAAGTTAAGATTCCATACCAAAAGTATAAACTCGATAATGGTTTAACGGTGATCTTAGCTCCTGAAGATTCTGACCCATTGGTCCATGTGGATGTGACTTACCATGTTGGTTCAGCTCGTGAAGAAGTGGGTAAGTCTGGTTTTGCGCATTTCTTTGAGCACATGATGTTCCAAGGTTCAGAGAACGTTGGTGACCAAGAGCACTTCAGAATCATCACAGAGGCTGGAGGTACGTTAAATGGTACGACAAACCGTGATCGTACTAACTACTTTGAAACTGTCCCGGCTAACCAGCTAGAGAAAATGCTGTGGTTAGAGTCTGACCGTATGGGCTTTTTGCTGGATGCGGTTTCTCAACGCAAATTTGAAATTCAGCGTTCTACTGTAAAAAATGAGCGAGCTCAGCGTTACGATAATCGTCCTTATGGCTTAATTTGGGAGCGCATGTCTGAAGCGCTATATCCTGAAGGTCATCCATATTCGTGGCAAACCATTGGTTATGTTGAAGATCTTGACCGTGTTGATGTGAACGACCTCAAAGCGTTTTTCTTGCGTTGGTATGGCCCAAACAATGCGACTATCACTATCGGTGGGGACTTAGACGTTGAACAAACTCTTGAGTGGGTAAATAAGTACTTCGGTTCGATTCCTCGTGGGCCAGAGGTTGAAAATGCGCCGAAACAACCTGCAAAACTGCAAGAAGACAAATACATCACGCTAGAAGATCGCATTCAACAACCGATGGTGATGATCGCGTGGCCAACAACTTACAACGGCGAAGAAAGCCAAGCGTCTCTCGATACGCTATCTGAAGTGCTAGGTGGCGGTACAAACAGCGTGCTCTACCAAGACTTAGTCAAGACTCAAAAAGCCGTCGATGCGGGCTCATTCCATGACTGTGCAGAACTGGCGTGTAACTTTTACGTTTATGCAATGGGTGACTCTGGGGACAAAGGCGACCTATCAAAACTGTACGACGAGCTTTTACAGTCACTCAATCAGTTTGCTGAAAAAGGCGTGACAGAAGATCGCCTTGAACAATTGAAGGGTAAGGCGGAAGCGGATGCTATCTTTGCATTAGAAAGCGTTAAAGGCAAAGTAACGCAGTTGGCTTCCAACGAGACATTTTTCGGCGATCCTGATCGTCTTGAGCAACAGCTTGAGCAGATCCGCGCAGTGACACCTGCATCGGTAGAAAAAGCGTATACGGATTTTATCCAAGGTAAGAACAAAGTGACCCTAAGCGTGGTACCAAAAGGAAAAACTGACCTTGTCGTAAAACCAGCGACCTTTGTGACGCCAAAACGTACGCTACCAGAATACGAGAAGATCACTGATGATCAATTGGCGTATCGTCGTGCGACCGATAACTTCGATCGCTCTGTGCAACCGCCTGTAGGGGAGCCAGTGAAAGCGACGATGCCTGAGTTGTACGAGCTTCATTTTAATAATGGCTCGGAGTTGCTTGGCGCGGTTAGCGATGAAACACCAACGGTCATGATGCAGTTTAGTTTACCTGCGGGAACACGTTTTGTTGAAAAGGGCAAAGAAGGTCTTGCCCAATTGACCGCCGCAATGTTGCAAGAAGGCACAACGAAACGTAGTGTCGAAGAGATTCAAGCTGAGCTCGATAAACTAGGTAGTGTCATCTCCGTGAATGCAACGGGCTACACAACAAACATCAGCGTTTCTGCTTTAGAAAAGAACTTAGAGCCGACGTTGAAAATTGTCGAAGAGATGTTGCTGTCTCCTGCATTCAAGCAAGCAGACTTTGAGCGTGTGAAGATGCAAGCGCTAGAAGGTCTTGTGTATGAGCACCAAAATCCAAGCTGGATGGCATCACAAGCGAGTCGCCAAGTGCTCTATGGAGACTCTGTTTTTGCTCGACCAAAAGACGGCACGCAAGCAGGGGTAAGTGCACTAACGTTGGATGATGTCCGTGAATTCTACTCGAAGCATTACACGCCACAAAGTGCGCAAATCGTCGTTGTTGGTGACATTGAACAACAGGAAATTGAACAGCAGCTGACGTTCTGGAAAAACTGGCAGGATGAAGCTGCGCCATTGTATGCGCCGCAAAGCATCGCTGCATTAGGTGAGCAAAAGATCCATCTTGTTGATAAACCAGGAGCCCCGCAAAGTGTGGTCATGATGGTTCGTCAGGGTATGCCTTACGATGCAACGGGCGATTTTTACCTAAGCCAACTGGCAAACTTCAACTTAGCAGGGAACTTCAATAGCCGCATTAACCAAAACCTACGTGAAGACAAGGGTTACACATACGGCGCTTACGGTTACTTCTCTGGAAATCCAGAAACTGGCTCGGTTGTTTTCACCGCGCAAGTACGAGCGGATGCAACGGTTGCTTCTATCATTGAGATGGAAAATGAGCTAAATGAATACTCGCAGTCAGGAATTACTGATGAAGAGATGAAATTTATGCGTCAAGCGGTCGGTCAAAAAGATGCACTGAAATATGAAACGCCAACACAAAAAGCGGAACTCATTAGTGATATTCTTAAGTACAACCTCGATCAAGATTACTTGCAGCAAAGAAACGCTATCGTAGAAAAAGTTGATAAGCAGACTTTGAATGCACTGGCTCAAAAGTGGTTTGATCCAAATGACTATCAAATTATCGTCGTTGGTGATGCTAAATCACTGCGTCCTCAATTAGAAAAGTTGGGGAAAGACGTAGAAGAGCTTGAAATCATTCGATAGAGTACACATTTAATAGCGGAGAAACGTTTCTCCGCTATTCATCTAGATAAGCGACTTTTCGTGGGTTATTTATCTAGATGCATTAAATATCAATAACTTAGCTTACGCTTGTCCTTTGTGACAAGTGTCCTGCTCCCAATATAAGCGAACCTCATTTTGACTGATTTTGCTGCGCGACTAAAAAAAGTTGCATCAAACCCCGAAGTATTTAAGCAGTTTGGACGCGGTGTTGAGCGAGAAACTTTGCGCTATCGTCAGGATGGACATCTAGCAACAACACCTCATCCAGAGGGGTTAGGCTCAGCGTTCACAAACCAATGGATCACGACTGATTTTTCTGAATCATTGTTAGAGTTCATTACTCCTGTGTCACATGAAATTCCAGAACTGATGGCACAACTGAAAGATATCCATCACTTCACGCAGACAAAAATGGGTGAAGAAAAGATGTGGCCTCTTTCTATGCCATGTTATGTTGGCTCGGAAGAGGATATTCAGCTTGCTCAGTACGGCTCTTCGAATGCAGCAAAAATGAAAACCCTGTACCGAGAAGGTCTAAAACGCCGCTATGGCTGCCTGATGCAAATCATTTCAGGTGTGCATTTTAACTTCTCGTTCCCTGAGACATTTTGGGACGCGCTTTACGGAGAGCAAGATGAACAAGCCCGCCAAGATGCTAAGTCTGATGCCTACTTTGCGCTGATCCGTAACTATTACCGTTTTGGTTGGATGATTCCGTATTTCTTCGGCGCATCGCCAGCGTTATGCGGCTCTTTTATTCAAGGTCGTGAAACCGATCTGCCATTCGAAAAAATTGGCGGCACTTTGTATTTGCCGAAATCGACGTCTTTGCGTTTGAGCGATCTGGGCTACACCAATAGTGCGCAAAGTGTACTGAAAATTGGCTTTAACAGCGTTGATCAGTATCTGGATGGTTTGAGCGATGCGATTCGTCACCCATCAGAAGAGTTTGCGAAAATAGGCGTCAAAGTGGACGGTGAATACCGCCAGCTTAATTCCAATATTTTACAAATTGAGAACGAGCTATACGCTCCAATTCGCCCGAAACGCGTGTCGAAAAGTGGTGAGAAGCCTTCAGATGCGTTACGACGCGGTGGGGTTGAGTACATTGAAGTTCGCTCTCTAGACGTTAACCCATTCAGCGCAGTGGGGTTGGATGAAGAGCAAGTACGATTCCTTGATCTCTTCCTGACTTGGGCGGCCTTGTCAGACTCGGATCCAATGGACAACTGTGAATTAGAGTGTTGGCGCGACAACTGGAACAAAGTCATTGTTTCTGGTCGTGAAAAAGGGCTAATGCTTCAAATTGGTTGCCAAGGTGAACGTCTATCTCTGCAAGATTGGGCGTATCGAGTGTTTGTCGAGCTGCGTCAGATAGCACAGCAAATGGATATGGCTGCTGGTGGCAGTGCATACCAAGATGTGTGTAATAAACTCGAGACATGGATTGATAACCCAGAACTAACGATTTCAGGTCAACTTTTAGAGCTGACGAAAGAGCTTGGTGGGTTAGGTAAAGTCGGCTGTGCGCTTGGCATGAAGTACCGCGAGGAAAATCTAGCTCACGGTTATCAGTACTACTCACAAGATACGATGGAAACGGAAGTGGCGTCGTCAGTAGAAAAGCAAAAGCAAGCGGAACAAAGTGACACGCTATCTTTTGATGATTTTTTGGAAGATTACTTTGCTTATCTGAAGCAGTAGTGAATAGGTAAAGGTTGGGTGGGATTGAACATTAAACCGTTAGTAGTATCGGTACTCGGAAGCATGTTACTTGCAGGTTGTGCCACGGCACCGCCAAAGCAGCAGAATAATTTATGTGAGATATTTCGAGAGAAATCCGGCTGGTATGATGATGCCAAAGATATGGAAGAAAAGTGGGGAACCCCCATTCATGTCGCTATGGCTATCATTAAACAAGAAAGCAGCTTTCGGCACGATGCGAAACCACCCAAAGACTATTTATTGGGATTTATCCCTTGGGGACGAGTTAGCAGTGCGTATGGTTACGCTCAAGCTCAAGATCCTGCTTGGGAAGATTTCCAAGATGCGACGGGTCAGGGCGGTTCTCGTACCAACTTTGATGATTCAATGATGTTTGTCGGTTGGTATACTCACGAAACGAGGCGCCAACTAGGGATTTCGTTATGGGACCCATACAGTCAATATCTGGCTTATCATGAAGGTCGAGGTGGGTACAAGCGAGGTACTTATAAGCGAAAGCCTAGTTTGATCAAAGTCGCTCGACGTGTTGAACAAACTGCAAAAACTTATGGCTGGCAGCTGAAGCAATGTCGTCAGGAATTGGAAGACAACAGCAGCTGGTTCTTTTAACCCACAGCCTGTTTATGTGCTGAAGGGATGAATGACATTTATCCAGTACCGAGAGGTATTGGAGTTACAATCAGGAGAGATGTAATGCCTTTACTCGATAGTTTTACCGTGGACCACACTCGCATGAATGCACCGGCAGTGCGAGTGGCGAAGACCATGCAGACCCCAAAAGGGGACACGATTACTGTCTTCGATTTACGCTTTACCGCGCCAAACAAAGACATCCTTTCTGAAAAAGGTATTCATACACTAGAGCACCTTTATGCAGGCTTTATGCGCAATCACCTAAACAGCGATTCTGTTGAGATCATCGATATTTCGCCTATGGGTTGCCGCACCGGCTTTTACATGAGCCTGATTGGCACTCCATCAGAGCAGCAAGTAGCGGATGCTTGGATTGCGGCCATGGAAGACGTACTAAAGGTAGAAAGCCAGAACAAGATCCCTGAACTCAACGAATACCAATGTGGCACGGCAGCGATGCACTCTTTAGAAGAAGCACAACAGATCGCGAAGAGCATTTTGGATGCTGGTGTATCGGTGAACAAAAATGATGAACTTGCTTTGCCTGAATCGATGCTAAAAGAGCTGCGCATCGACTAGTTGCTAAAAACTTATCAAGAAGCATATTTATCCAGAACTAAAAAGAGCCTGACATGATCAGGCTCTTTTCTTTTTATTTCTTATCGTGAGTTTTTCTCATCGTGATTTGTAGATAGGGGCTATTTTTTCTTTTTAGGATAAACACGAACGAGCTTGATGCGGTTTTCTTCAATCTCAACAAGCTCCATTGGATGACCAGCCACTCTCACGCTTAAATGGCTCTCTGGAATATCTTCCAGGTGCTCCAAAATAAGACCGTTTAACGTTCTTGGGCCATCCGTTGGTAAGTCCCATTTCAGGCCTTTGTTGATATCTCGGATATTGGTGCTGCCTTCAATGAGGAAGCTTCCGTCACCTTGAGGACTGATTTCATCAGAAAGGCTTGGAGAAATCGAGGTCGTGAATTCGCCAATGATCTCTTCCAGAATATCTTCCAATGTCACCAAGCCAATAATGTCGCCATACTCATCAACAATCAGACCAATACGCTGTTTGTTGCGTTGGAACTTTAACATTTGCACGTTTAGTGGCGTACCTTCCGGGATGTAATAGACTTCATCCGCAGCACGTAATAGCGTCTCTTTATTGAACTCGTTTTTTTCCAGCATCAGGCGGTAAGCTTCACGCAGGCGCAGCATGCCAACCACTTCATCAATTTGGTCACGATAAAAAACAATGCGTCCATGTGGTGAGTGGGTAAGCTGACGAACGATGGATTTCCAGTCATCATTAATATCGATACCGGTAATCTCATTACGTGGCACCATGATGTCGTTCACAGTGACGTGCTCAAGATCCAAAATAGACACCAACATGTCTTGGTGTCGGCGAGGGATCAAGCCGCCAGCTTCGTTTACTACGGTACGCAGCTCATCGGAACTAAGATGGTCTTCTACTGAGTGATCGGCTTTTACGCCAAGTAAACGAATAAAGCCATTCGTAATAAAGTTAACGAGCATCACCAAAGGCGATAGTAACTTCATCAATATGGTCAGTAGGATACTGCTCGCGTAAGACACGCGTTCAGGGTACAGCGCTGCAATTGTTTTTGGGGTAACTTCAGCAAAAACCAATACAACCATAGTCAGTGCACCGGTTGCGATAGCGACACCTAAATCACCATACAAACGCATACCAATAATGGTCGCGATGGCGGACGCGAGAATATTAACGAGGTTGTTGCCGATAAGAATAAGACCAATCAAACGATCTGGACGGTCTAATAGCCTTTCGACTCGCTTAGCGCCTTTATGCCCATTTTTGGCTAAGTGCTTTAAGCGATAACGGTTCAGAGACATCATCCCTGTTTCTGAGCCGGAAAAGTAACCTGATATGACGATAAGACACGCGAGTAGCGCAAACAAGATACCCGTAGAGATGTCGTCCAAAACGTTGCTGTTCCTTGTAAGTATTGGGTTATATAACGGTTGAGTAAGTCCGTTAAGTCAAAGGGTTAGGGCGTACTGTATTTTATCTAGCCTAAAATATAAAGGATAGGAGCCCTAGAGCTCCTTAATTCAAGATGATTTCTTTCACAAAGCGACTGCCAAAATACGCCAGAGTTAACAGCGTTGCCCCTGCGACAGCGAACCAAGTAACTTTTCTACCACGCCAACCTTTTTGATAATGACCCCAAAGCAGTATTGAGTACACAATCCAAGCGATGAAAGAAAGAATGCCTTTATGCGCTTTACCTTGAGCAAACATATCCTGCACAAAGACAAAGCCAGTAATGAGCGTGCCAGTTAACAATAAGTTACCGATCAAAATGATTTTGAATAGCTGACGCTCTACCATTAATAAAGGCGGCAGGTTTGGGTTAATCGCCAAAGATTTTTTTGTTTTCAGTTTGTGATCCAACCAAGCCAGCTGAAGTGCGTAGAGTGCACCGATAGTTAAAGTTGCGTATGAGAACAGCGCAAAAGAAATGTGAATGAGTAGCTTAGGGTCATTCTCTAGGTGCTTGATAAACGTGCTTGGCAAAAATGTGGCAGCAGATAAATTGATGGCAGCAAAGCTATAAACGACAGGCAATAAAAACCACAACCGATTTTTCAACATAGCAAGGCTCATGACCAGAGAAATAATAAAACTGATCAAAGAGGCTACGTTGAGAATACTAAGGTTTTGACCTGCACCATCAAAAATCAGATCACTCAAAATCCACGCATGAAAAACAAGCGCACAGGCAGCACTAGCAAACACTGTTTTTGCTTTGATTCCTGACTGCTGTGAGAGTCCGGGTATGATGGTCGCAATCGCCAAAACATAAAGTATGGCGGCCGCGATGGCTATTAAGCTATCCATGAATCCTAAATATTATTGTGCACAATGAGGAAATTATACCTTGCATTACACTTTGGGGCTACGTTATATCCGACATCAATCGTGAGAGATGAGATATTGAAATTAATAAGTTACCGCACCATATAGAAATAGAGACAAGAATAGAGCAGCGGTACGGGTATGACTCAGACCTTGGCTAATGTATACTCACACTAATTAATCGCCATTTTAGCGAAGAGACAAAGATGTTTGAGAATTTAACGGATCGATTATCCAAAACGCTGAAAAATATCAGTGGCAAAGGTCGTCTGACCGAAGACAACATTAAAGAGACCCTACGTGAAGTACGAATGGCCTTACTTGAAGCTGACGTTGCGCTTCCGGTTGTTCGTGAATTTGTTAACCGCGTTAAAGAAAAAGCGGTAGGTGTAGAAGTTTCTAAATCTCTGACTCCAGGTCAGGAATTTATCAAGATCGTTCAAACAGAACTTGAAGCCGTAATGGGTGAGTCGAATGAGGCGCTAAACCTTGCCGCTCAACCACCTGCTGTGCTTCTTATGGCAGGTCTACAAGGTGCGGGTAAAACCACATCGGTAGGTAAGCTATCTAAGCTTTTAAAAGAACGTGACAAGAAGAAAGTCTTGGTTGTGTCTGCCGACGTTTACCGCCCTGCGGCAATCAAGCAGCTTGAAACGCTGGCATCAGACATCGGTGTTGACTTCTTCCCATCATCACCAGACCAGAAGCCTATTGATATCGCCAATGCAGCGATTGACCATGCGAAGAAAAAATTCTACGACGTATTGATTGTCGATACCGCAGGTCGCTTGGCGATTGATGAAGAGATGATGGGGGAGATCAAAGATCTTCACGCAGCTATCAACCCAGTAGAAACGCTATTTGTTGTTGACGCTATGACGGGTCAAGACGCAGCAAATACAGCAAAAGCCTTTGGCGATGCGCTACCTCTTACCGGTGTAGTTCTAACTAAAGTTGATGGTGATGCTCGTGGTGGTGCGGCACTGTCAGTACGCCATGTAACGGGCAAACCAATCAAATTCTTGGGTGTCGGTGAAAAAACTGACGCGCTAGAACCGTTCCATCCAGATCGTGTTGCTTCACGTATTCTTGGTATGGGTGACGTTCTGTCTTTAATTGAAGACCTACAACGCAACGTTGACCAAGAAAAAGCAGAAAAGCTGGCGAAGAAGTTCAAAGAGAAGAAAGGTTTCGACCTTGAAGATTTCCGTGAACAGCTAGGCCAGATGCAAAACATGGGCGGCATGATGGGCATGATGGATAAGCTTCCTGGCATGTCTCAGCTACCAGACAATGTGAAAGACAAAGTCGATGACAAGATGTTCAAGCAGATGGAAGCGATCATCAGCTCCATGACAATGAAAGAACGTCAACGCCCAGAGATTATCAAAGGCTCACGCAAGAAACGTATTGCGGCTGGTTCTGGTGTGCAGGTTCAAGACGTAAACCGCTTACTAAAACAGTTCACCCAAATGCAGAAGATGATGAAAAAGATGCAAAAAGGTGGCATGAAAGGCATGATGCGCAACATGCAAGGTATGATGGGCGGCATGGGTGGAGGCGGTGGCTTCAACCCATTTGGTCGTTAATTAATCGATCACGCATAGATTCAGGGTGTTAGGTACGTCACAAACTTTAAATTCAATTTATGTTGGTGAAAAAGTAACTAAACTCCTTGCATTGCTCCGGGAGAAGAGTAAAATTCCGGAGCTTTATTTTGGCACGAGACCCCAAACTATTTAATTTCTTGAATGGTTTTTGGGGTTAATTTTATTTTTGAGAAAGCAAAGAGGACGACATGGTAACCATTCGTTTGGCACGTCACGGCGCTAAAAAGCGTCCATTTTATCAAATCGTAGTAGCGGACAGCCGCAACGCTGCAACTGGCCGTTTCATCGAGAAAGTTGGTTTCTTCAACCCAACTGCTAAAGGTCAAGAAGAAGGTCTACGTCTAGACCTAGACCGCGTTAACCACTGGGTTGGTCAAGGCGCGTCTGTATCTGACCGCGTTGCTAAGCTAGTTAAAGACGCTCAAAAAGCGGCTTAATTTTTTACTTGAAAAGTAGAAACTAGTTTATGTCGATGAAAGGTAAAGAAACAATGAGCAACGAAAAGATTGTTGTAGGCAAGTTTGGTGCTACTTACGGCATTCGAGGTTGGCTTAAGGTTTTTTCCTACACAGACAATGCTGAAAGCATTTTCGATTACAGCCCTTGGTATATTAACCAAAAGGGCAAGTGGGTTGAGTACAAAGTAGAAAGCTGGAAGCGCCATAACAAAGGTATGGTGGCTAAGCTGGAAGGCATGGATGTTCGTGAAGACGCGCATCTAATGACGAACTTTGAAATTGCTATTGACCCTGCGGTACTGCCTGAATTGTCAGAAGATGAGTTCTACTGGCGCGAATTGTTTGGGATGCAAGTTGTAACCACTAAAGGTTACGATCTAGGTGTCGTTACTGACATGCTAGAAACTGGCTCAAACGATGTTCTGGTTGTTAAAGCAAATCTTAAAGATGCTTTCGGGCAGAAGGAACGATTAATCCCGTTCCTTGAAGAGCAAGTGATCATTAATGTTGATCGCGAAGCTCAACGGATCGAAGTTGACTGGGATCCTGGATTCTAATCTCCAAAATTACAGAGCGAGATAAACATGTGGGTTGGCGTTATTAGCCTTTTTCCTGAAATGTTCCGTTCTGTTACTGATTTTGGAGTAACAGGTCAAGCGGTTAAAAAAGGTCTTTTGTCGATTGAGACTTGGAATCCTAGAGATTTTACTCACGACAAACATCGCACTGTCGATGACCGACCTTACGGTGGTGGCCCTGGTATGTTAATGATGGTTCAGCCTTTGCGCGATGCCATTCATACCGCGAAAGCAGCCTCACCGGGCAAGACGAAAATCATCTACCTTTCTCCTCAAGGTCGCAAGCTCGACCAGAAAGGAGTGGAAGAACTGGCAACGAATGAGAACTTGCTTCTGATTTGTGGTCGTTATGAAGGGGTAGATGAGCGCATCATTCAATCTGAAGTCGACGAAGAATGGTCGATTGGTGATTTTGTGATGACGGGTGGTGAGATACCAGCCATGACGTTAATCGACTCTGTCTCTCGGTTTGTTCCGGGTGTACTAGGGGATTTCGCGTCAGCAGAAGAAGATTCTTTTGCAAATGGCTTGTTAGATTGCCCTCACTATACGCGTCCAGAAGTATTGGATGACAAAGAGGTACCAGCGGTACTGATGTCAGGCAATCACAAGGACATTCGTCAATGGCGACTAAAACAGTCGCTGGGCCGAACTTGGCTTAGAAGACCAGAGCTCCTGGAAAACCTAGCTCTGACTGACGAACAGGAACAATTACTTGCTGAGTTCATTAGTGAACATAACGCAAAGTAACCTAATTTATTTAGTATCAGTTTATTCTAGGAATTTAAAAAATGAGTAACATCATCAAAGCTCTTGAAGAAGAGCAAATGAAATCAGACCTACCTAAATTTGCACCAGGTGACACTGTTGTAGTTCAAGTTAAGGTAAAAGAAGGTGACCGTGAGCGTCTACAGGCTTTCGAAGGCGTCGTAATCGCAATCCGTAACCGTGGTCTACACTCTGCTTTCACTGTACGTAAGATCTCTAACGGTGAAGGTGTTGAGCGTACGTTCCAAACACACTCTCCAATCGTTGATAGCATCGAAGTTAAACGCCGTGGTGCAGTACGTCGTGCCAAGTTGTACTACCTACGTGAGCGTTCTGGTAAGTCTGCTCGTATCAAAGAGAAACTTGCTAAGAAGTAATGCTATAACTAGCGTTCTCATCTTAAACGGAGTCCTTTTAGGGCTCCGTTTTTTTATTTGTGTAATTAGCTTGCTCGTTTCTTTTCACCCGACCTGTACTGTCGATGCTCATGCACTGGCATACTCTCCATGATTCCGCCTTGCTCGAATAAAAATAGCTTTGCTAGATCATCAAAATAGTCAGAGTTGAAAAGAGGGGAATGAATACCGATTGCAGACCGCAATGGTTAAAATTCATCATTCTGGACAGCGACGAAGGAGCGTGATTCAGATTCCCCAAGAAGGAGCCTAGGATATTCCTTTACCCTAGTGCCTCAATTAATACTGGTCTTCAGACCAGCCATCACTGTCGGACATATCAGGGGCGCCTGGGATGGTGTTTTCTTCATCTGCCCATTCACCAAAATCAATCATTTGGCATTGTTTACTGCAGAAAGGGCGATGAGGACTTTGTTCTCCCCATTCTACGTCGGCGCCACACTGTGGGCATTGAACGATGGTAATTTTAGACATAGTTGAGCGTCCCATTACTAATTGGTGTTAAAGGGTAGTATACCTAAATGAATTCAAGATGGCTTATTCAACGCGCTATTGCTGCTACGAAATTTTATCCAATATAAGCGTAATAAAGCGTTATAAGCGTAATAAAGCGTTGAATTTTAGATTGTGGGGGAGGCTTAGTGTCGTCTTAGCTGCACACAGCAAGTTCAAACTCAATATCTTGTGTGCACGCTTGACCGTTTTCAAACGACATAAACTTGATCGCAAAGCGGTTTTTATGGCCAGAAATCATAGGATAAACGCCATATTCCATTGGGATGTGGAGCCTTAGAATATTGGCTTCATCAGCGTCACTTTGGAAGAAACCCGCGCGACCGATTTGAGCTTTGAAATGTCCGGTCTCTCTGGTGAGTTTCAACCATAGCGAAAGCGCATCAGATAAGGGCTTTAAGCTTACTTGCCACTGCTGTGCATCATGCTTTTTACGTTCAATGGGTAGGTGAAGCCAGTAATGTAACGCTGGCAAATCAAAACAACATGAACCACCCGGTAGATTAAAGCGTTGGCGGATAGAGCTTAAGAAGCGATCTTCTTTTAGTGCTTGACCAAAACGCTCTGCACCCATCAGTTGGCTATGAACGACATCTATCTCTTGTAGTAGGGTATTTAATGCGTCTTGATCGACGCCATCAACATTTAGCCAATGGCGGTACGACAGTCGTTGTTTCTCTAAATCTTTGGCCAGTTCACTTTTCAGCTGGATCTGTTCGAAAATTTCAACCATATCGAATAACGCACGGAAAAACAGTTGGTACTGGTGATTTTCGCTAAACCCAGAGGCCAAGTGAGCCTGACGCAGCAGAGACTCCACTCTTAGATAAATACGAGTTTTCTCATTTAACGGATGTTCAAATTTGTGCGTGGTCATCGACATAAGCCTTTGTGAGTTTCGTTCCTATTTTCGCAGATTTTTCTTACACATGGCTAGGTACTTTTCGTGCAAATCTGTGATTTGAAGCAAAAGATCTGGGTCACTTGGATTATTCTTAACCACATCGTCTGCAAGCGCGAGTCTTTGCTCTCTTGATGCTTGAGAGGCAAGGATAGCGCGAGCTTGTTCTTCACTCACATTGTCTCGTTTCATCGTGCGAGATATCTGTGTATTCGGTTCTACATCGACGACAAGAACTCGATCACACAAACTGTCTAGCTTGTTTTCTACGAGCAACGGCACCACAAGTAACGCATACTCTGAGGTGACTTGCTGCAAATCTTCGATCATCTTTTCACGAATTATTGGGTGCAACAGTGCGTTGAGCCATGCTTTTTCATCTGAGTTTGAAAAGATTTTTTCTCTCAGCTTTGCGCGATCTAAAGTTTGGTCTTCACGAACGATATTGTGACCAAAGTGTTCAATAATCGCGTTTAGTCCGGGAGTACCTGGCTCGACAACTTCTCTTGCTACAATGTCGGCATCGACGATATCGATTTTAAATTGTTGTTTGAACAGATTCGCGACGGTTGTTTTACCGCTAGCGATACCACCTGTTAAACCAATAACCAAAGCCATTTACACTCCTAGAACTGAAGTAAAGTACCAGTTTAAAATCTGGTCGCCCCAAATTAAGCTTATCCAACCAGCAATTGCTAAGTAAGGACCGAAAGGAAAAGCTTTTTCAATTCCCTGTTTTTGCAAGCGTAGTTGAATGATGCCAAATACGATGCCAACCACAGAAGAAAGTAGAATGATCATCGGCAGTGACTGCCAGCCCAGCCAAGCCCCTAGTGCTGCTAGTAGTTTAAAATCACCATATCCCATTCCTTCTTTACCAGTAAGTAGCTTAAAGCCCCAGTAAACGGACCAGAGACATAGGTAACCAGCAATAGCACCAATGACAGAATCTTGTAGAGTAACAGGACTTATTTCGACTAATGCTAAGGCAATGCCAGCCCAAGTTAATGGTAATGTTAATTGGTCAGGTAACAACATAGTATCGAGATCGATAAATGTTGCGGCGATTAAGATAAAAGTGAAAAAGAGTAGGGCAACGGTAAAGTAACTAAAACCAAAGTGGTAAGCGACAAAGCCTGAGCAGAACGCAGTGAGCAGTTCAATCAGTGGATAGCGTGCGCTAATGGCTGTCTGACAGTTGTGGCATTTGCCTTTTAAAAGCAGCCAGCTAATCACAGGGATGTTGTCTCGAATACGTATCGGCGTTGCGCACTTCTGACAGGAGGAGCGTGGGACGCTCAACGTCAGCACTTCTTTAGGAGGTTCTATTTTGTATTCAGGAAATGACTCGGCACATTCGCGTCGCCATTCTAGTTCCATGATTTTAGGTAGTCGATAAATAACCACATTGAGGAAGCTACCCACGATCAGACCGAAGATGGTGGCAAACACAACGAATAGCCAAGGGTAGTACTGGAATACTTCCATATTTGTCTCTTGAGCGATGAGTGAAATCAGCAAGATGCTGTTTTAAAGGAGTTAACAGCTCATTCTAGCCCAATACACTCATTAAGTTAAAGATTGGCAAGTACATTGCTGTCACTAATCCGCCAACAACGATGCCTAAAAAAACGATAATTAGCGGCTCTAGAATTTTACTAAGGTTGTCGACGGTGTTATCGACTTCAAACTCGTAGATCGTTGCAACTTTATTGAGCATATCGTCAAGTCGACCAGACTCTTCACCGATCATGACCATTTGTAACACTAATTCAGGGAACACATTACAGTTACGCATGGCAACATACATTGGCATACCTGCGGCGGTATCACGGTAAACTTCTTCTATGGCGAGTTGATAGTGTAAGTTTCCTGAGGTTTTTGATGTGGTTTTTAAACTGGTTAGAATTGGAATACCCGCTGTAAAGCTTGTGGCGAGTGTTCGACTAAATTTGGCGATAGCGGCTTTTGATAATACAGGGCCAAGAACAGGAAATTTAAGCACAGAGCGATTGAGCATTAAGCGAAAAGAATCTGAACGCTTAGAGAGGATTCTCGCCGAGATGAATAGACTGATAGAGCCTAGTGCTATAAATGGGCTCCAGTTTTGTGTCCAGGCGGAAAGATCTAATACTTGCCTGGTAAACCAAGGTAAGTCAGCACCAAAACCAACAAACATTTTTTCAAACTCGGGAATGACTTTGGTGAGCATGATAAACGAGACGCCTAACGCTACTAGCACTACCATGGCTGGGTAAATCAAGGCTTTGATCACTTTCGCACGGAGTTGTTCATTTTTTTCTCGGTAGGTGGCTAAGCGCTCGAATACTTCTGCTAAGTTACCGGATTGCTCACCTGTGGCGATAAGGTCGGTATAGAGTGGGTCAAAGTGTTCACTTGCAGTGCGCATGGCTTTTGACATGGGCGTCCCCGCTTCAACGGCGCGTGTCACACTCATCAAAATGGATTTCATCTCTGCTTTTTTGTGATTTTCTGATACCAATTTTAAAGCCTGAACTAAGGGGACACCGGTTATCAACATCGTCGAAATTTGCCGGGTAAACACCGTGATGTCTCTGCCTTTCACGCGATGGCTGAGTTTAGTGAGAAACGAGATACTGCTTTTCTTTAACTTCTTGATCTTGATGTGCTGTGCGTCTAGACGCTCGCGTACTTCAATTTCCGTCATCGCGAGGGTTTGTCCAGACGTCTTTTTGCCTGAACTGTTGATGCCTTTCCAGCGGAAGTTTTTAAGTTGTGGTGTAGTGGTTTTCATAGAGGTGACTGCTGATTAAAGGATTAAAAATAAAGTACGCGCTGTAGTTCACTAAAACTTGTGATTCCTTGTTTGAGTTTTTCTATGCCCGACATTTGTAACGTGCTCATGCCGTTTGCGATGGCTAGTTTTTCTAACTCATGCACTGATGCGCCTTTTATAAGCGCTTCGGAAAGAAATTCATCAAAGCGCATCACTTCATAAATCCCCGTTCGGCCGGAATAACCATGGGTACACTCATTGCATCCATCGGGATTGGCTTTAAAAATGTTGTCGCTTGCTTGAATTCCGAGATGTTGTAGCTGAACGGTAAGCTCTTGCGACTGTTTGCAGTGCGAGCACAGTTTTCGGGCCAAGCGCTGGGCAATAATCAAACTAAGAGATGAGGCCAAGTTAAAGCTTTCTACGCCCATGTTTGATAAACGAATCACCGTTTCAGCCGCAGAATTGGTATGCAAGGTTGAAAGTACTAAGTGACCGGTTTGCGATGCTTTTATAGCGATTTCGGCGGTATCTAAATCACGAATCTCACCGACCATTACTACATCGGGGTCTTGACGAAGAAAAGAGCGTAACGCCTCTGCGAAGCCAAAGCCGATCTTGGGCTGTACTTGTACTTGGTTAATGCCCGATAAGTTAATTTCTACCGGATCTTCTGCTGTGGAAATGTTGATTTCTGGTTTATTGAGAATACTCAGCCCAGTGTACAGAGAAACGGTTTTTCCGCTCCCGGTTGGGCCTGTCATCAGAATCATGCCTTGTGGGCGACGCAGCGCATCCAAGTACAATTGTTTTTGTTGTTCGCTATAACCAAGCTTGTCGATATCCAGTGAAGCAGAGCTGCTGTCGAGCAGTCGTAGTACAATTTTCTCTCCGAATAGAGTAGGTAGCGTGGATACACGCATATCAATTGCGGTGTCTTGATTCAACTTGAGCTTAATACGCCCGTCTTGTGGTAAACGTCGCTCTGCAATATCAAGCTTAGAGAGGATTTTGATACGAGCGGATAAGCGGCGACTTAAGTGGCTTGGTGGCTGCTGTGTTTCAATTAAGATGCCATCACAGCGTAGGCGCACGCGGTACATCTTTTCATAAGGCTCAAAGTGGATATCGGATGCGCCTTTGCGCACAGCGTCCAGCAGAATTTGGTTTATGTAACGGCTGACGGGTGACTCGTCTTGGCTCAAGTCTTCAATGTTGTCGATTTCATCTGCGTCCACATCAACCAGGTTGGCTAATTCTTCTTGGTTGATCTCTTTTAACCCGGACTTCTCATGACTCAATGAACGACCATATAAGCGTCGAATTGCCGCGCTGAGTTGACGAAAATCAGCGAGAACAAGTTCTACTTGCAACCCTGTCGCAAAACGAAAGTCATCTTCTGCTTGTTGGTTCGTCGGGTCGGCAACGGCTAATAACAAAGTTGAAGGCGTACGCTGGAGTGGGAGTGCGTTATGTCGAGTGATTAATTCACGTAGACCGAGTTGTTGACAAAGCGAAGCGTACTCATACTGAGATAACTCGGGCTGATTTAAACCAAAGAGAGAACTTAAGTGCTCAGCGAGTTCGCTTGATGTCAATAATCCAGAACTGAGTAAAGCCTCTGGCATCGAAATGCCAGAAGCTTTGACTTGCTCTATTAACGATTCTTCTTCGGATAAGGTCAGTAATCCTTTTTGGCGAAGAACCGTGGATAGGTTGGTTTGCATTATCGGGTTGGGCACCAATCACCAGAGTCAACGTTAGCATTCGTGGATGTACATGCTACCGCCCATGTTACACCTGCTGCCCCTAAAGTTGGCGTGATTTCTATGGTATCTGTTGCACTTAAAGACCCTTTTCCATTAGCATTTACTGTTGCTGTTACAACATTGCCTGCAAGAGAAGCAACTGTAAAATCACCTAGGTTTTGTGCCGTTGGAACTCCATTGTTTGCGGTTGCTGATAGACAGTCGGCATTACCGTCCATAAGACAAATACCAACCGCTGTTTTCATTGCAGCAGAAGCGCTTAACATTTCACTGGCATGCGCTCTCATTGTGTAGTTTTGATATGCTGGTACTGCAAATGCAGCCAAAATACCAATAATCGCCACCACAATCATCAATTCAATCAAGGTAAAACCTTGCTGTTTTTTCTGTTTACTGTGTTTCATTTTCTTTCCTTCTTAATGAAATAAATAATGCCCTTGCATTAGCGAAGGATTATGGAGACTTCATAAAGGTTGAAAATGGGGAAGAGATGGGGTCTCGAGTGAGGTAAAACTCTTTGGTAGAAAGTTGCATATCGTATGCAGAGTTTTGCGAGTAGTACTATTTTTTGAGTGGATAAAAAGAAAGGGCCAATTGGCCCTTTTTAATGATGAATTACTCACAACTCACTGAGTTAGTTAAAGTAATTGAGATTGTGTTGCTTTTATTATTTGAAGCGCATCGAAAGATCCATCGCTTTTAGGTGCTTAGTTAAAGCGCCTACCGAAATGTAATCGACACCGGTTTCTGCGTATTCTGCGATGGTCCCTAGCGTAATGTTGCCGGAGTTTTCTAAAGCGGCACGACCTGCGTTAATCGCTACGGCTTCACGCATCATTTCTTTTGTGAAGTTATCTAGCATGATGATGTCGGCACCGGCGTCTATCGCTTGTTTCAACTCTTCTAAGCTTTCCGTTTCTACTTCTACCGGTTTGCCTGGGTTGAGCTCTTTCGCTTTTTGTATCGCTTGAGTAATACCACCACAAGCAATAATGTGGTTTTCTTTAATAAGGTAAGCGTCGAACACACCGATGCGATGGTTAAAGCCACCACCGCAGGTCACGGCGTATTTTAGTGCGCTACGCAGACCAGGAATGGTTTTGCGTGTGTCTAGTAGACGACACTCAGTATGCGCGATTTTTTCAGCGTACTCTGCGGTAACTGTTGCGCAGCCAGACAGCGTTTGGATGAAGTTCATTGCGTTACGCTCACCAGTTAACAAGTCACGAGCAGGGCCTGTCAGCGTACAAAGGGTTTGGTTAGGTTCGACTTTATCGCCGTCCTTTACGTGCCATTCAATGCTGACCTTACCACCGAGCTGCTTAAAAACTTCATCAGCCCATGCTTGACCACAGAACACACCATGCTCACGAGTAATAATCGTTGCGGTATTAACCGCATCGGCAGGGATCAAAGATGCAGTAATATCGTTATCTGCGTCGACACTGCCACCTAGATCTTCTTTTAAGGTATCAGCGACAGAGCGAGTGATCTCTAAAGGGAGTTGTTGTTTAAGGTATTCTAGGCGTTCTTGAATGTTGTGTGTGTTCTTCATCGCAAATCTTGTCTTGAAAGGGAGATGGCAACGAATGATACTCTCCGGTGTCAATAATTTCAGCAGTTAATTTGCAAAGTAGAGAGGTTGATATGCGCCCAATTATCGAGAATGGCTGGCTGACACAGGCAAAGCATGTTCCGTCACCATTTTTTGATGTCCGCTCTGATATAAACGACATCTCTCTGCTGGTGGTACACAACATCAGTTTGCCTCCTGGGCAGTTTGGTGGACCATATATAGAGGACTTCTTCACTGGCAAGCTAGACCCAAACGCACATCCATTTTTTGAAGTTATTCACAAAATGGGCGTTTCTGCACATTGCTTGATTAAGAGAAACGGCGAGGTCGTTCAATTTGTTTCTTTTCTCGATAGAGCATGGCATGCCGGTCAATCCAGTTTCGCGGGCAGGGAGCGTTGTAATGACTATTCCATTGGTATCGAGCTTGAAGGGACAGAATTTACTGCCTACACAGAAGCGCAATATCAATCACTTGCAGAGATCACTGAGGTAATTATGCAGTCTTATCCCCACATCACCCTGCCACGAATTACCGGTCATCAATATATTGCGCCCTTGAGAAAAAGCGATCCTGGTCTAAGCTTTGATTGGGTGAAATATAGACAGCTTATACAGCGTTGATTTGTAGCGAAAGTGTAAATTCAAAAAAGCGAAATAAATAAGGCATACGATCAGGTATGCCTTTTTTTGATACCAGAAATATTAATGATTGTTAAAAGTTAACTACATTTTTACGCTCGTACACGCCGTTTTGGTGAAGAAATAGACTGATAATTTTGTCATTTTCTGTATTTCTTTTCCAAAATTGCTAGCACGTCGACTTCCCATTTGTATGCTTTATGTAATTGGTCATACCAATTCTATTGCTGTTTTAACAGTCGATTGTTATCAGAGTGTTGGAAGTAAGCTCGTTCTATGATTTAGGTCAATTTTCGGCTGGACAGTGGCGTTTTAATTATGTTAATTTCTGCACCAACTTAAAATTGGTATTACCAATTACCTGCAAGAGTAGAAGAACAATAAATTATGGCTTATCAAAGGATTCGTCAGCCAAAACTCTCTGATGTTATAGAACAAGAGTTAGAAAGGTTGATAGTGGAAGGAACATTGTCTCCGGGGCAACAACTGCCTCCAGAGCGTGAACTGGCAAGACAGTTCGATGTGTCTCGTCCTTCAGTCCGAGAAGCCATTCAACGCTTAGAAGCGAAGCGTTTGTTAACTCGTCGCCAAGGTGGCGGAACATTCGTAAGTGAGAATATCTGGAAGAGCTTTTCAGATCCCTTGTTGAATTTGTTGTCTAGTCATTCTGAAACCCAGCTTGATGTGCTTGAGTCTCGTCATGCAATGGAAGGAATTTCAGCTTACTTTGCAGCTTTACGTGGTACCGAAGAAGATTTTGCGCGTATTCAAGGTTGCCTTGAACGCATTAGCCAAGAGCAAGCAAACAACGATATCGAAGCTGAATCTGCGGAAGTGATGCAATTTTTGATCGCTTTGACCGAAGCCGCGCACAACGTGGTTTTGTTGCACATTGTTCGAAGCTTAGCACCTTTGCTTGAGCAAAATATTCTACAAAATTTTAAATTACTACGTCGCCGCCCAGAAGCGGTCGAGAAAGTCAGTAAACACCGAGCCAATATCGTGGATGCGATTGTTTCTGGTCAGCCTGAAAAGGCGCGAGAAATGTCCCACTCGCACTTGGCTTACATCGAAGAAACATTGTTGGATTTGACTCGAGAAGAGTCTCGACGAGAGCGTTCTCTACGTCGAATTCAGCAGGGTAATGACTCGTAAGAGCGTTACTTAAATAAGTAGATCCAACCAACAGAAGGATAGATCGCCATGTCTGATATGAAGCATGACGTAGATGCACTGGAAACTCAAGAATGGCTACAAGCGCTTGAGTCAGTTGTACGTGAAGAAGGTCTAGAGCGTGCTCAATTCCTATTAGAGCAAGTTCTAGATAAAGCACGTCTAGACGGTGTTGATATGCCAACAGGTATCACAACTAACTACATCAACACGATTCCTGCAGACCAAGAACCAGCATACCCAGGTGACACAACACTTGAGCGTCGTATTCGCTCAATTATTCGTTGGAACGCTATCATGATCGTTCTACGTGCATCTAAGAAAGACCTAGAGCTAGGCGGCCACATGGCGTCTTTCCAGTCTTCTGCTGCGTTCTACGAGACATGTTTCAACCACTTCTTCCGTGCACCAAACGAGAAGGATGGTGGCGACCTAGTTTACTACCAAGGTCACATTTCACCAGGTATCTACTCACGTGCATTCGTTGAAGGTCGTCTAACTGAAGAGCAGCTAGACAACTTCCGTCAAGAAGTAGACGGCAAAGGTATTCCTTCATACCCGCACCCTAAACTGATGCCTGAATTCTGGCAGTTCCCGACAGTATCGATGGGCCTAGGTCCAATCGCTTCTATCTACCAAGCTCGTTTCCTTAAGTATCTAGAAGGCCGTGGTCTTAAAGATACTTCAGAGCAGCGCGTTTACGCGTTCCTAGGTGACGGTGAGATGGATGAGCCAGAATCACGTGGTGCTATCTCTTTCGCTGCGCGTGAGAAGCTAGACAACCTATGTTTCCTAATCAACTGTAACCTACAGCGTCTAGATGGCCCTGTAATGGGTAACGGTAAGATCATTCAAGAACTTGAAGGTCTGTTCAAAGGTGCTGGTTGGAACGTAGTGAAGGTAATCTGGGGTAACAACTGGGATTCACTACTAGCTAAAGATACTTCTGGTAAGCTTCTACAGCTTATGAACGAAACGATCGATGGCGACTACCAAACATTCAAATCTAAAGATGGCGCGTACGTACGTGAGCACTTCTTTGGTAAATACCCAGAGACAGCGGCACTTGTTGCTGACATGACTGATGACGAAATCTTCGCACTTAAGCGTGGTGGTCACGAGTCTTCTAAGCTATACGCGGCATACAAAAACGCGGCAGAAACTAAAGGTCGTCCAACAGTAATCCTAGCTAAGACTGTTAAAGGTTACGGCATGGGTGAAGCGGCTGAAGGTAAGAACATCGCACACCAAGTTAAGAAGATGGACATGACTCACGTACTACACCTACGTGATCGTCTAGGTCTTCAAGACATCCTAACTGACGAAGCTGTGAAAGAACTTCCGTACCTGAAACTTGAAGAAGGTTCAAAAGAGTACGAATACCTACACGCTCGTCGTAAAGCGCTACACGGCTACACACCACAGCGTCTACCAAAATTCACTCAAGAATTCATCGTTCCTGAGCTAGAAGAATTCAAGCCACTACTAGAAGAACAGAAGCGTGATATCTCTTCTACTATGGCATTCGTACGTGCACTAAACGTTCTACTTAAGAACAAGAACATTGGTAAGAACATCGTTCCTATCATTGCTGACGAAGCACGTACATTCGGTATGGAAGGTCTGTTCCGTCAAATCGGTATCTACAACCCGCACGGCCAAACTTACACACCAGAAGACCGTGGCGTTGTTTCTTACTACAAAGAAGCGACTTCAGGTCAGGTTCTACAAGAAGGTATCAACGAGCTAGGTGCTATGTCTTCATGGGTTGCTGCTGCGACTTCATACTCGACAAACGACCTACCAATGATTCCGTTCTACATCTACTACTCAATGTTCGGCTTCCAACGTGTTGGCGACATGGCGTGGATGGCTGGTGACCAACAAGCACGTGGTTTCCTACTAGGTGCAACTGCGGGTCGTACAACGTTGAACGGTGAAGGTCTACAGCACGAAGACGGCCACTCGCACATTTTGGCGGGTACGGTTCCTAACTGTATTTCTTACGACCCAACATTCGCGTACGAAGTAGCAGTAATCATGCAAGACGGTATCCGTCGCATGTACGGTCCAGAACAAGAAAACGTGTTCTACTACCTAACGCTAATGAACGAAAACTACGCAATGCCAGCAATGCCAGAAGGCGCTGAAGAAGGCATCCGTAAAGGTATCTACAAGCTAGAAACTTACACTGGCGACAAAGCGAAAGTTCAGCTAATGAGCTCTGGTACTATCATGAATGAAGTACGTAAAGCAGCTCAAATCCTAAGCGAAGATTACGGTGTTGCTTCTGATGTTTACTCTGTAACGTCATTCAACGAACTAACTCGCGATGGTCAAGATGCAGAGCGTTTCAACATGCTTCACCCAGAAGCGGAAGCAAAAGTACCTTACATCCAAACAGTAATGGGTACTGAGCCTGCTATCGCAGCAACTGACTACATGAAGAACTACGCAGAGCAGGTTCGTGCATACATTCCTGCTGAGTCTTTCAAAGTGCTTGGTACTGATGGCTTCGGTCGTTCAGACAGCCGTGAAAACCTACGTCGTCACTTCGAAGTGAACGCAGGTTACGTAGTAGTAGCAGCGCTAACTGAACTAGCGAAACGTGGCGAAGTTGAGAAATCTGTAGTTGCAGAAGCAATTAAGAAATTCGACATCGACACAGAGAAAACAAACCCGCTATACGCTTAATTAAGAAGGTAGATAAGAAATGGCAATCGAAATTAATGTACCAGACATCGGTGCGGATGAGGTTGAAGTTACTGAGATTCTTGTAAGCGTTGGCGACAAGGTTGAAGAAGAGCAGTCTCTGATCACAGTTGAAGGCGATAAAGCTTCTATGGAAGTTCCTGCTTCTCAAGCGGGTATCGTTAAAGAAATCAAAGTTGCAGAAGGCGACAAGGTTTCTACTGGTTCTCTAATCATGATTTTTGAAGCCGAGGGTGCAGCTGACGCTGCATCTGCTCCTGCGGCAGAAGCAGCTCCAGCAGCAGCTCCAGCTCCAGCAGCAGCGGCAGAACTAAAAGAAGTTCACGTACCAGACATCGGTGGTGATGAAGTAGAAGTTACTGAAATCATGGTTGCCGTTGGCGACAGCATCGAAGAAGAGCAATCTCTTCTAACTGTTGAAGGCGACAAAGCTTCTATGGAAGTTCCAGCGCCATTCGCAGGTACTCTAAAAGAGATCAAAGTTGCAGCAGGCGATAAAGTATCGACTGGCTCACTTATCATGGTGTTCGAAACAGCAGGTTCAGGCGCTCCAGCAGCACCAGCAGCACCAGCGGCAACTGAAGCTCCTGCGGCAGCAGCTCCAGCAGCGTCTGCGGCAAAAGAAGTGAACGTTCCAGATATCGGCGGCGACGAAGTTGAAGTTACTGAGATCATGGTTGCCGTTGGCGACACAGTGGAAGAAGAGCAATCTCTAATCACTGTTGAAGGTGACAAAGCTTCTATGGAAGTTCCTGCACCATTTGCTGGTACAGTGAAAGAAATCAAGATTGCAGCTGGCGACAAAGTGTCTACTGGCTCACTAATCATGGTATTCGAAGTGGCGGGCGCAGCTCCAGCTCCTGCAGCGGCTCCAGCTCAAGCAGCAGCACCTGCGGCTCCGGCTCCTAAAGCAGAAGCTCCAGCGGCAGCAGCTCCAGCAGCGACTGGCGACTTCAAAGAAAACGATGAGTATGCTCACGCGTCTCCAGTTGTTCGTCGTCTAGCGCGTGAATTTGGCGTTAATCTTTCTAAGGTTAAAGGTTCTGGTCGTAAGAGCCGTATCCTAAAAGAAGACGTTCAAGCTTACGTGAAAGATGCACTTAAGCGTCTTGAGTCTGGCGCAGGTGCAGCAGCATCTGGTAAAGGCGACGGCGCGGCTCTTGGTCTACTACCATGGCCAAAAGTGGACTTCAGCAAGTTTGGTGAGACAGAAGTTCAACCGCTATCTCGTATTAAGAAGATCTCTGGTGCAAACCTACACCGTAACTGGGTAATGATCCCGCACGTTACACAGTGGGATAACGCAGACATCACGGCTCTTGAAGCATTCCGTAAAGAGCAAAACGCGATTGAAGCGAAGAAAGACACTGGCATGAAGATCACACCACTTGTGTTCATCATGAAAGCGGTAGCTAAAGCGCTTGAAGCGTTCCCAGCGTTCAACTCTTCTCTATCAGAAGACGGTGAGAGCCTAATTCTGAAGAAATACGTGAATGTTGGTATCGCGGTAGATACACCAAACGGTCTTGTTGTTCCGGTATTTAAAGACGTGAACAAGAAAGGCATCTACGAGCTATCTGAAGAGCTAATGGCTGTTTCTAAGAAAGCACGTGCAGGTAAGCTAACTGCTGCTGACATGCAAGGTGGCTGTTTCACTATCTCTAGCCTAGGCGGTATCGGCGGCACGGCGTTTACTCCAATCGTAAACGCGCCAGAAGTTGGTATCCTAGGTGTGTCTAAGTCAGAAATGAAACCGGTATGGAACGGTAAAGAGTTCGAACCGCGTCTACAACTTCCACTATCTCTATCATACGACCACCGTGTGATCGATGGTGCTGAAGGTGCGCGCTTCATCACTTACCTAAACTCATGTCTATCTGACATTCGTCGTCTAGTTCTGTAATAGAAATTAGATGAATGAGAGGCGGCAACTTAGCCGCCTCTGCTAATCATAATTACCGACAATTTGGTTATCAGCCTTGCTTCGTTCAGGGTTTTCACAATCGAATTGTTGTCTAGCTCACAGGCTAAATTGATTTACTTTTCACACCATTAACATCTCTGTAAACTGTTAGCGGTCTGAAAATAACTGTTTAAAACAAATCTCTCTTAAACATAAAAATCGATACCCACTCAGCCTGTTAGGGATAATGACTACAAGAGGTCAAAATGAGCAAAGAAATTAAAGCCCAAGTTGTTGTACTTGGTTCTGGTCCTGCTGGTTACTCCGCTGCATTCCGTTGTGCGGATTTAGGTCTTGAAACTGTACTAGTTGAACGTTACAGCACGCTTGGCGGTGTATGTCTGAACGTGGGTTGTATCCCATCTAAAGCACTGCTTCACGTTTCTAAAGTAATTGAAGAAGCGAAAGCGATGGCTGACCACGGCGTTGTGTTCGGTGAGCCTCAAACAGACATCAGCAAAATCCGCATCTGGAAAGAAAAAGTTGTTAACCAACTAACTGGCGGCCTAAGCGGTATGGCTAAGATGCGTAACGTAACAGTAGTTAACGGTTACGGTAAGTTCACTGGCCCTAACTCTATCCTTGTAGAAGGCGAAGGTGAGCCAACAGTTGTTAACTTTGACAACGCAATCGTTGCGGCTGGTTCTCGTCCAATCAAATTGCCATTTATCCCGCATGAAGACCCACGTATTTGGGACTCTACTGACGCTCTTGAACTAAAAGAAGTGCCAGAAAAACTGCTTATCATGGGTGGTGGTATCATCGGTCTAGAAATGGGTACGGTTTACCACTCTCTAGGTTCTAAAGTTGAAGTTGTTGAAATGTTTGACCAGGTAATTCCTGCAGCAGACAAAGATATCGTGAAAGTATTTACTAAGCGTATCAAAGACAAGTTCAAGCTAATGCTAGAAACGAAAGTAACAGCAGTTGAAGCAAAAGAAGACGGTATCTACGTTTCAATGGAAGGCAAGAAAGCACCAGCTGAAGCTGAGCGTTACGATGCGGTTCTAGTTGCTATCGGTCGTGTACCAAATGGTAAGCTAATCGACGGTGAAAAAGCGGGTCTAGAAATTGACGAGCGTGGCTTCATCAACGTTGATAAGCAAATGCGTACTAACGTTCCTCACATCTTCGCGATCGGTGATATCGTTGGTCAACCAATGCTTGCTCACAAAGGTGTGCATGAAGGTCACGTAGCTGCTGAAGTTATCTCTGGTAAGAAGCACTACTTCGACCCTAAAGTTATCCCTTCAATTGCGTACACTGAGCCAGAAGTAGCTTGGGTTGGTAAGACTGAAAAAGAAGCGAAAGAAGAAGGCATCAAGTACGAAGTGGCAACATTCCCATGGGCAGCATCAGGTCGTGCAATCGCATCTGACTGTGCAGACGGCATGACTAAGCTAATCTTCGACAAAGAAACTCATCGCGTAATCGGTGGTGCTATCGTTGGTACTAACGGTGGTGAACTACTTGGTGAAATCGGCCTTGCAATTGAGATGGGCTGTGATGCAGAAGATATCGCTCTGACTATCCACGCTCACCCAACTCTACACGAGTCTGTAGGCCTAGCTGCTGAAGTATTTGAAGGTTCAATCACTGACCTGCCAAACAAAAAAGCAGTTAAGAAGAAGTAAGCTTTTTCTGACTTAATGATAGAAACCGCTGCATTGCAGCGGTTTTTTTATGTTTGTTAGGTAGGAATATAAACTTGTGCTCGGCTGACAGCAGACAATAAAAAGCCCACCAAACGGTGGGCTGACATATATTGCGAGCTAAGCTTTAGTGTTCACGGTTGTAAATGCAAAGCATGTCTAAGTATGAACTAACAAGGTGCTTAAGTTCCGCTTCACTTTTTGCACGGTTCGCTTGGACAAACAGTGAGTAACAAATACCGTGGAACAGGTTTGCCAAGTGTTCTGAATCGTGCTGGTCACACACTTCGCCACGTTCAATCGCTTTAATGAACATGTTTTGTACCAGCAACTGGTTAGTACGGTTAGTTGAAACAAACAATGGCCATACTTCGTCACGTGTTGAAGCACTCCACTCGAACCAAACTTTTAGCCAGTGACAGTCTTGACTGACAAGCTCGATCATTGCATTAGTAATATTGGCGATGTTTTCACGTGCGTGTAAGTCTAAGTCAATGTTATCCGATAGGAAGTTCGAGAACTGACGTACGACGTGGTTGAGTACTTCATCCACTAAGTCTTCACGAGTCGGGAAGTAGTTAAAAACGGTCGCCACAGAAACTTGAGCAATTTCTGCGATATCTGCGTGACCACCACGACCGATGCCGCGGCGCGCAAACACTTCCAATGCGATTTCCATTAACTGTTGCTTACGCTTAATCGGGGAAAGCCTAGTTCTAGGTCTCTTTGCAATTGAGTCCATATCCATTTTCCTTGCCATTTGAGTTGATATTGGGGGTAACCCCCTAATTGATTATTTTAATAGTTGCTTAAAGCAGTGATGAGTGTAATGGTGCATATCAACAAGGTCAACATCTGTAGAACAATTTATATACAGTAATGTCATTATTATTGATAAAATTAGCTATGAACTTTATAAAACTAAGACCTTCTTCCAAGATTTTTTGGCAACAGGATGTGACTTTCAACCCAATGAACGTGGTGATACACTACACGCCGTAAGATTAGGTGATCGTTTGCGTGCGACTTACCTCAACCCACAAATTAGATTGAGCACAGTATGAAACATACAATAGAAGTCATGATTTCTGAGCAAGAAGTTCAGGAACGAGTTCGTGAATTAGGCAAACAAATTACAGAGCGTTATCAAGGTAGTGAAGATCTTGTGTTGGTAGGCTTATTGCGTGGCTCATTTGTATTTATGGCAGACTTGGCACGTGCTATCGAACTGACTCACCAAGTTGATTTTATGACAGCGTCAAGCTACGGCAACACAATGGAAAGTTCACGTGACGTTCGTATCTTGAAAGATTTGGATGATGACATCAAAGGCAAAGACATTTTGCTTGTTGAAGACATCATTGATACAGGTAACACACTAAATAAAATCCGTGAGATCTTATCGCTGCGTGAGCCGAAGTCTATCGCGATTTGTACGCTCTTAGATAAACCATCTCGTCGTGAAGTGAATGTTCCTGTGGATTGGATTGGTTTCGAAATCCCAGATGAGTTTGTCGTTGGTGTGGGTATTGATTACGCGCAGAAATACCGCCACTTACCATACATCGGTAAAGTTGTACCTCAAGAATAATCATTGAGAGCAGCATTAAAAATACAAAAAAACGCCCATCTCAGATGGGCGTTTTTTGTTCAACTTTTAGATGTAGCTTAGCGACAAAGCAGCTTATTGTCTGTATTTAGAATCGTCGAAAGGGCTTTCTGATAAGACGCTTCTACGGTTTCCTTAGAGTTAGAACGAATGCCTAAGTACTCTAAACGACCATCTTCAATTCCGTATACCACGCCATGAATTTCAACATCTTGCCCACGCTCCCAAGCGTTTTGCAGGATGGTTGAGTTACCCAAGTTGTACACTTGCTCTGCGACATTAAGCTCGCCTAGTTTATCTGCTCGATCTTGCTGCGGCATTTGATCTAGGTAAGTGCGGTGTTTGAAATAGATATCTCTGATATGTAACAGCCAATTATTAATAAGACCTAGCTTAGGGTTATCAATGGCAGCGTTTACGCCACCACAGCCATAGTGTCCACAGACAATGATGTGCTTAACCTTAAGAACGTCTACGGCGTATTGAACGACGGACAGACAGTTGAGATCAGTATGGATGACTTGGTTTGCAACATTCCGATGAACGAATAGTTCACCCGAGTATAGTCCGGTTAGTCGCTCGGCAGGGACACGGCTATCAGAACAGCCAATCCAAAGAAAATCGGGCTTTTGACCCTCTGCGAGTTTTGCGAAGTATTCAGGTCGATCAGATTTGATCTCTTGAGACCATTTTGAATTGTTTTCAAATAACTGTTTAATTTCCGGCATCTTGCAAACTACTTCCCTTAAAAGACAAAAGCGCTGCCGCTTATATGAACATGCAAGCGATCAGTGTTGTAACTATACACAATGTTACAATTTCAATCTCGTTAAATATTCGTCAGACAGGACTCATCTGACTAGTTTTCATCAATAAAAACGTAAAATTAGGCCTAATTATTTGTGGTGTGAATTTAGCCTTAATCTATTTATGGTTTAAATTTTCGCCTGGCTCGTTAAAGTAATGACATTTTACTTTTTAAAATTGAATGCAGGGAAATCAGCAGTGTTCGGTAGTCGTTTTGAAGATATTAATTTCAAAGGGGATGTATTTGGCGGGGTAACCACAGCGATTATCTCTCTTCCTTTGGCGTTAGCGTTCGGTGTTGCATCCGGTGCAGGGGCAGAAGCAGGCCTCTGGGGCGCAATAATGGTCGGTCTGTTTGCTTCGTTGTTTGGTGGTTCTAATACGTTAATATCAGAACCAACAGGGCCAATGACGGTAATCATGACCGCTGTATTAACCAGTATGATGGCGAAGTATCCAGAAACGGGCATGGCCATGACCTTCACGGTTGTTATGATGGCTGGCGCGTTCCAAATCCTATTAGGAACGTTAAAACTGGGTAAATACGTTACCTTGATGCCTTATAGCGTGATTTCGGGCTTTATGTCAGGGATTGGCGTGATTCTTATCATTTTGCAGCTATCACCTTTGATGGGGCATGCCGCGCCTTCTGGAGGAGTGCTCGGAACATTATCTGCTTTGCCGGAGACTATTTCTAACCTTAAGTTCAGTGAACTGTTTTTAGGTTTACTGACTTTGGGGATTCTCTTTTTCTTCCCTAAGCAATATCGAAAATATGTACCAGCGCAACTCGTGGCGTTGGTTGCGGTGACTTTGTTGTCTGTGATGCTCTTCGATACGGAAGATATTCGTCGTATCGGTGAAATCCCGGCTGGATTGCCTTCTCTCGTTGCACCTCATATTGATCCAGATATGTTTGTTGAGATGGTTATTGATGCGTTGGTGCTCGGCACCTTAGGTTGTATCGATACTTTGTTAACGGCGGTTATCGGTGACTCCTTGACTCGTAAAGAGCACGACTCAGACAAAGAACTGCGAGGCCAAGGTCTTGCCAACATGATCTCAGGCTTGTTCGGTGCACTACCTGGCGCGGGCGCAACGATGGGCACGGTGACTAACATTCAAGTTGGGGCTCGTTCGCCATTGTCCGGTGTGATTCGTGCACTTATGCTTGCATTGGTCGTATTGGTTGCTGGTGGATTAACGGAGCCGATCCCAATGGCTGTGTTGGCTGGCATTGCAGTATATGTCGGCTTTAACATTTTGGATTGGAGTTTTATTCAACGAGCACACAAGGTTAGCTTTTCCGGAATGGCGGTAATGTATGGCGTTATGTTGCTCACAGTGTTTGTTGATCTTATCGTTGCCGTGGGCTTGGGCGTCTTTATTTCCAACATTATTATCATTGAGCGTCTGAGCCGAGAACAGGCGAGGCAAGTGAAAGCGATCAGTGACGCGGATGAAGACGATGTGCCGCTAACTGACAGCGAGCGTGGCTTGCTTGATCGCGCCAATGGCAAAGTATTGTTCTTTTATCTTTCGGGTCCAATGATCTTCAGTGTTTCTAAGGCAATTTCACGCCAGCACTCCAGTATTTCGGATTATGATGTGATGATTCTCGATCTTACCGATGTACCTATGATTGATGTCACCGTCGGTTTAGCGTTAGAAAACGCGATTAAAGATGCGCTTGATGCTAATTGTGCCGTGTATTTGTTGTGTCCAAATGAGCGCACGCGAGAACAGCTAGAAAAGTTCCACGTCATTGATCTTGTCCCAAATGACAATATGTACCAATTCCGTTATGAAGCATTAAATGCGGCGGTAGCTCATGTCGAAGCGGACCAGTATCAGCGTATAACGACGTAATCACTCTGATCGTTAAAAACGCAACAGCGCTCTGTTGCGTTTTTTATTCCCTAACTTTTCCTTACTTGCAGATAACCTTTACGTTGATAGGGACTATATTTCCAATATTATCGAAAGGTTTAATTGTAATCATCGTTATTCAACGATAAACTGATGGACCTCCAGTACAATACCCAAGGCGATTTCGTAGTAAACCGCTGATAAACATCGAGTCGGTATTAGTAATCACAAACAAACGGCAATCACGACCTTATGTACGCATTAGAAATTGAACAGCTGCGCAAGACGTATGCAGGTGGCTTTGAGGCGTTAAAAGGTATTAGTCTCCAAGTGAAAAAGGGTGACTTCTACGCGCTTCTAGGTCCCAATGGTGCAGGAAAATCGACCACGATCGGCATCATCTCTTCCTTAGTGAACAAAACTTCTGGGACGACGAAAGTTTTCGGTTATGACATTGATACCGACCTTGAGTTGGCCAAACAGAATTTAGGCTTGGTGCCACAAGAGTTCAACTTCAATCAGTTTGAAACTGTTGAACAAATCGTGATGCAGCAAGCGGGCTATTACGGTGTGTCTAAAGTATTAGCCAAAGAACGAGCTGAAAAGTACCTGAAAAAACTCGATTTATGGGAAAAACGTAAAGAGCGTGCCCGTAATTTATCTGGCGGGATGAAGCGCCGTTTGATGATCGCCCGAGCTTTGATGCACGAGCCGCAGTTGCTCATTTTGGATGAGCCAACGGCTGGGGTGGACATTGAACTACGCCGCTCAATGTGGGAATTTCTGAAAGAGATCAACCAAGAGCAAGGGATTACGATTATTTTGACGACGCACTACCTAGAAGAAGCGGAGATGCTGTGTCGAAATATCGGCATTATTAACCGAGGTGAGTTGATCGAAAACACCACCATGAAGGCGTTGCTAGGTAAGTTAAGCGTCGAGACATTTATCCTAGACATTGAATCTGAAGGCGAGGTGCCTGAGCTTGAAGGCGTCAATCGACAAAGTATTGTTGATGGCTCTTTAGAGATAGAGCTAGATAAAAGCCAAGGATTGAATTCAGTGTTCAGTCAGTTAACAGAGCATGGTATTAGAGTTCTTTCAATGCGTAACAAAGCCAACCGACTGGAAGAGTTGTTTGTTAGCATTGTAAGAGAAGGGAGTAAGTAAATGTACGGTTTATATTGGACGGCATTTCGTAGCTTGCTGAGCAAAGAGATCACCCGTTTTACGCGTATTTGGGTGCAAACTTTAGTTCCGCCTGCAATCACAATGACACTGTATTTCATCATTTTCGGTAATCTTATTGGCTCTCGAATCGGTGAGATGAGCGGCTTTAGCTACATGGAGTACATAGTTCCAGGTTTGATCATGATGTCGGTGATCACCAATTCATACTCGAATGTGGCGTCTTCGTTCTTTAGTGCAAAACTACAGAAGAACATTGAAGAGCTGCTGGTGGCACCAGTGCCAAATTACGTGATCATTGCTGGATACGTCATGGGCGGTGTGACTCGAGGTTTGTTAGTTGGCGCTATTGTTACCTGTGTGTCTCTATTGTTTGTGGATCTGCAAGTTGAACACTGGGGCATTATTGTTGCGACCGTCTTCATGACATCCGTTGTATTTGCTCTAGGCGGGTTGATCAATGCGGTCTATGCAAAAACGTTTGATGATATTTCGATCATTCCTACATTTGTGTTGACCCCGT
This sequence comes from Vibrio sp. JZG10, assembly GCF_054064075.1. Lineage (NCBI taxonomy): Bacteria > Pseudomonadati > Pseudomonadota > Gammaproteobacteria > Vibrionales > Vibrionaceae > Vibrio > Vibrio sp. JZG10. The sequence continues at coordinate 118,979 of NZ_JBSUGE010000009.1, read as the reverse complement.
TAACCTACTTGGGTGGTGTTTTTTATTCCATCAGCTTACTGCCTGAATTTTGGCAAGGTGTCTCTAAGATTAACCCAATCGTCTACATGGTGAATGCGTTCCGTTATGGTTTTTTGGGCGTATCGGATGTGGGTATTGTCACCTCATTCAGTGTGCTTGCGGTGTTTGTGATAGCGCTGTATGCCGTTGCTCATTACTTAGTAACGAAAGGTATTGGGCTAAGAAGCTAAGACTCTCCCACACAACAAAGAGCAGCGAATCATGCTGCTCTTTGGCATGCATAACATTACATACCCATACAATCTTTCAGTTTTTATCATGATAGGTTTCAATCATTTGTAATAAATGAGTGATCCTATGAATATTGTCCCGCCGCCGCCTTTCTCCTATCAATTACTTAAGCCCAAATATTGGTCTGTATGGTTGGCATTTGGATCTTTAGCGATTCTTGTTAATGTACTGCCATACGTAGTATTACGAATCTTAGGTAGAAGCATCGGCTGTATTGCGATGCATGTAATGAAGCGCCGACACAAGATCGCTCTGCGTAATCTCCAGCTGTGTTTCCCTGATTTTACGGATTGGCAATGTAAGGACGTAGTACGAAAAAACTTTCAATATACGGGAATGGCGATCATCGAAACGGGGATCGCCTGGTTTTGGCCAGGTTGGCGGATACGTCGGATAACCTCTATTGTTGGAAAAGATCGTTTACTCTCTGAGGAAAAGAATGGACGTGGTGTGTTGGTGGTGTGCAGTCACCATTTAAACTTGGAGATAACCGCTCGTATTTTTAGCCAGTTTGCCAAAGGTTATGGCGTTTATCGCCCAAATTCGAACCCTGCTTATGAGTTTATTCAACATCGAGGTCGAACTCGTTTTGGGCATCAAATGATTGATCGAAAAGACGTGAAATCAATGCTCAAAGTTCTGAAGAATGGTCATCGACTTTGGTATTTGCCCGACCATGATTATGGCGTTAGCCATTCTGTTTTTGCGCCGTTTTTTGCTGTTGAACAAGCGGCGAGTACCGTCGGGTCTAGTGTTCTCATAGACGCAACAAAGTGTGCGGTCATATCTGGCGTCACAGTGAGCAAGAATCACCATTACACGTTGTATATTGGAAAAGATATCAGTGAGCGTTTCGAGAGGCGTAATGCGATTAAAGCGGCAAGTATCTTGAATCAAGAACTCGAGAAAATGATAAAACGTGATATTCCAGCGTGGATGTGGCTGCACAAGCGGTTTAAAACACGCCCTGAAGGGTTAGATTGCGTCTATACGTAGAACATAAAAAAGGTCGACTAAGAGTCGACCTTTTTACGTCTTGATGGCTCAGAGCTTACTCTGCGCTCTCTGAGTTTGTATTACTAGACTCTGCTTCTTCCTTCGCTTCGACAACCATATCTACCGTTTGGTTATCGATAAGACGAGCTTTGCCTAAGAACGCAGACATCAGAATGACGGCTTGTGTCGTTTCTGGTGTGATCACTTGTAATGTGCGAGCATCACGAATGAAGATCTCATCAGGGTGCAAACCTGCAGCTCGCAGTTGGTCGCTCGCATCTTCGATGATCGATGCGTAGTCATCACGGCCGCCACGAATGGCACTGCTGATCCAACGCATTGTACGAGCAAGTACTGGCGCACGTTGACGTTCGTCAAGTGTAAGCAGACCATTACGTGAGCTCATTGCTAAACCGTCCATTTCACGTACGGTTGGTACACCGATGATTTCAATGTCCATCGCAAGATCGACAACCATCTTGCGGATAACAGCAAGTTGTTGAAAATCTTTCTCACCAAAACAGGCCACATCTGGCTGAACGATGTTAAATAGCTTGTTTACGATGGTTGTGACGCCACGGAAATGACCAGGGCGTGAAGCCCCTTCTAAAATAGTCGATAGACCCGGAACATCAACAAACGTTTGTTTATCAAGCCCTTCAGGATAGATAACTTCTGGTGTCGGCGTAAATACCACATCGACCCCTTCAGAGGTTAACTTGCTTAAGTCTTCCTCTAGCGTACGCGGGTAATTATTTAAATCGTCTGCACGATCAAACTGCATCGGATTAACAAAGATGCTTACGACAACGATATCAGCGTATTCGCGTGCTTTACGCACTAAAGTTAAGTGACCTTCGTGAAGGTTGCCCATGGTTGGGACAAACGCAATTTTACGACCTTCACGTTTAAAGGTTTTAAGGTGTTCACGAACTGCTGAGATTTCCGCAAAAGTTTGCATGCATTTATCCTCTAGGCAATGGTATGAGCGTCGTCTGGGAATACACCGTTGGCTACATCTTCAATGTATTTAGCAACGGCTTTGCGCATATCACCTGTTTCAGCAAGAAAGTTTTTGGAGAATTTCGGCATGTAGTTGGCAGAGATACCGAACATATCATGCATCACGAGAATTTGACCATCTGTCACGTTACCCGCACCGATACCGATAACTGGGACGTCGAGCACTTGCGTAATACGCTCAGCAAGCTCAGCAGGCACGCACTCTAGTAAGACGATTTGAGCGCCTGCTTCTTGCAGTGCTAACGCATCTTTCACCATGCGGTCCGCTTTTTCTTGATCGCGACCTTGGACTTTGTAACCACCAAAAATATTCACGGCTTGAGGAGTTAAACCAAGGTGAGCACAAACTGGAACCGAGCGTTCAGTGAGCATTTTTACAGTGTCGACTAGCCAGTCACCACCTTCAATTTTCACCATATTGGCACCCGCACGCATCAGTGTAGCCGCATTTTCGCAAGCTTGCTCTGGCGTGGTGTAGCTCATGAATGGCATGTCAGCCATCAACAAACAATTTGGGCTACCTGCGCGTACGCAACGAGTATGGTAAGCGATATCATCGACCGTTACTGGCAGAGTATCGTTGTGACCTTGCAAAACCATACCTAGAGAATCACCAACAAGAAGTACTGGCATTTCTTGGCTTTCAAACAGTTGGGCAAAGCTCGCATCATAAGCGGTTGAAGTAGCAAATTTACGACCTTCTTGCTTCCACTTGATTAGGTCGTTGATGGTCATTTTTTTCATGGTTTTATCCTTACTAGGAGTTGGCTATGACTGCCAGATACTGAGGCCGTTTCTATCTACTTGTTCCAGTAGTTTAGAGACCTCGGTCCCATCGGGGAGTTGTAAACTTGGTGCAATTTCCGCAAGAGGGTAGAGTACGAATTCACGCTCTTTCATTCCATAATGAGGAACGATCAGCCTCTCGGAATTAATCACCTCATTGCCATAAAGAACAATGTCGAGGTCCAAGGTTCTTGGTCCCCAACGTTCGTCTTTACGGACACGCCCTTGTTCTTGCTCAATGGCTTGTGTGCAATCGAGCAACTCAAGAGGCGTCAAACTGGTGTTAATCGACACAACCGCATTAATGTAATCCGGTTGGTTTTGTGGTCCCATTGGCGTGCTGCTGTATAGCGAAGAAGCCTGAACAAATTCTGATTTAGGCAGCGTTTTTAACGCTTCAATCGCTTGCTTCGCTTGGCTGACAGGATCAGCCAAGTTACTGCCTACCGCAATGTACGCTGTGATCATGACTTAGGCTTACTCTTTTTCTTGCGATAGGTTTTACGGCGGCGCTGACCACTCTTCGGTGATTGACCGTCTAGGTCGGCAGCCATTGCTTGACGCATTTCTCGGCCTGCATTTTGGAAAGTTTCCCACCACTTGGCAAGCTTCTGAGTGTCACCACCTTCAATTTCACCGCGCATTTCAAGAAAATCAAAGCCAGCTCTAAATTTATTGAGCTCCATCAGGCGGAATGCACGTTTACCGTTACGTCGAGGAAGGCGCAGCTGCAGCTGCCAAATCTCGCGAATGGTTGCTGTGTGGCGTCTTGGAATGGCAATTGTACGAACTTGTTCATCAAGAATGATGTTACTCGCTTCCATAATAGCGTCGTAATGGCCTAGGTTGCGCTCTTCCATCAGTTCATCGGCTTTCGCACACAGTGGGTACCACAGCATTGCAGCAAACATAAATGCTGGATTGATGCGTTTCCCATCTTCGATGCGCATGTCGGTAGAATCTAGGACAAGATCCAACATTTGCTCAGTGTGAGAGGAGTAATCTTCTGTAAAGTGCGCTGCAATCGTCGGGAAGAGCTGTTGGAATAGGTTGTACTCACGCAGTAGGTGGTAGGTTTCTAAGCCGTGACCGGATTGCAATAACTTGAGTGACTCTTCAAAAAGACGCGCTGACGGAATGTCACCGAGCAACGGTGCCATGTGTTCGATTGGTGCCGCGGTGTCTTCTTCAATATCAAAGTCCAACTTTACCGCGAAGCGAACTGCACGCAACATACGTACTGGGTCTTCACGGTAGCGTGTTTCTGGATCGCCAATCAGCCGAATGAGGCGATCTTCTAAATCCTCAATACCACGTGCGTAGTCGTGAATCGAGTAATCCGCGATGTTGTAGTACATCGAGTTAATCGTGAAATCACGGCGCTCAGCATCTTCATCGATGGTGCCGTAGACATTGTCCCGCAGCAGCATTCCTTCTTTCGATTGCTGAGAGATGCTCTTATTCTTTTGCTCTTGGTGGTGACCACGGAATGTCGCAACCTCAATGATATCTCGGCCAAACATAATGTGAGCCAAGCGGAAGCGGCGACCAATCAAACGGCAGTTACGAAATAGCTGTTTGATCTGTTCCGGCGTTGCGTTGGTCGCAATGTCAAAATCTTTTGGTTTCTGTCCAAGCAGTAAGTCTCGAACCCCGCCACCCACAAGAAAAGCATCGAAACCAGCACCATTTAGGCGGTACAGTACCTTCAGTGCATTATCACTGATCTGCTTACGCGAAATGTTGTGCTCTTCACGAGTTATTACATTGAGAGCGAGCTCTGGAATAGTGGCAGGTTCGCTTGGTGTATAGTCGTTTGTATTCATGTGCATCTGGCAATAACTGGGTTTAGTCCAATCTTGCTTTGGTTAGTTTTTGCGCCTCTAGGGCCTAATTTGCGGCTAATGATAGCCTACACAATGCCATTTGAGAATCACGCTGTGATCTCGATCTCTGTTGGAAGCTGTTCCAAGCGCCAGTTTTCGCAGCCCCAACGAAGAATCTCTTCTATGTTGGCCGCTTTTATGGCTTCAGGTATCTCGAAGCCCAAAAATGTCATGGCGCGTAATAGAGTAGGCTTTGGTGTCTCTATATCAATAGCCGTCGCGTGATTTTGTTTCGACAGTTTATTGCCGTTGTTGTCCATCGCCAATGGTAAATGAAAGTAGCTGACTTCAGGCTGCCCAAGTATCTGGTACAGACTGATTTGACGCCCTGTTGGCTCGATTAAGTCTGCACCACGCACGACTTCGGTGACGCCTTGGTCGATGTCGTCCAATACTACCGCAAGATTATAAGCAAATAATCCATCTCGACGTTTAATAATGAAATCTTCATTAACGAGTTGCTCTGGAATTTTAATTGTTCCACGCTTCTGATCGAAGAAATGAGCGACAGGCTTGGTCATTTTTAGGCGAATCGCGCCGTCTTTCAAGTTTTTATCGCGGCAAGTGCCAGGATAAAACCCGCCATGCTCTTTAATTTGCTTTCGAGTACATTGGCAATAATAGGCCTCACCATTTTCGAGCCATGTGTTTATTTGGGCTTGGTAAAGGTCATGACGTTCACTCTGGTATACCACCTCTCCATCCCAATGCAGCTGATAGGCTTTGAGCGCATCTAGGATAAGTTGCGCCGCACCTGGCATTTCTCTTGGTGGGTCCAAGTCCTCAATACGTACTAACCAGGTTCCGTTGTGTGCTTTCGCTTGAAAATAGCTGCCAAGAGCGGCAATCAGTGAACCAAAATGTAAAGGACCAGAAGGAGATGGGGCGAATCGACCTACATAGCGTGTCATGCGTGTATCTCGAATTTAGTAAACAAATGGGATGAAAAGGTAGTCAAAACAAAAAGGGAGCCTGAGCTCCCTTCAATAATCATAATGCTTGGTTGATTAACCTTGCATTTGCTTCTCTTTGATTTCTGCAAGTGTTTTACAGTCAATACATAGGTCAGCGGTTGGACGTGCTTCAAGACGGCGAACGCCAATCTCTACGCCACAAGACTCACAGAAGCCAAAATCGTCTTCTTTGATTTTATCCAAAGTCTTTTCAATCTTCTTGATCAAACGGCGTTCGCGGTCGCGGTTACGCAGTTCTAGGCTGAACTCTTCCTCTTGAGAGGCGCGGTCAACTGGATCTGGGAAGTTTGCTGCTTCGTCCTGCATGTGGTGAACGGTACGATCCACTTCAGCTCTCAGCTGGTCGCGCCAAGCTGTTAAGATTTTCGTAAAGTGTTCAACCTGCTCTGGTGACATGTACTCTTCACCAGGTTTTTCCTGATATGGCTCCACGCCGGCAATGGCTAGGATGCCTATCGTTTTCTTCTTTGATTCTGGCATACAGCATCTCCTACTTACACCTAGTCAACTGCTACGCAGTCAATTTAAGGCGGGTATCTATAGCAAAAAGAGGCGGTGCAAGCAAATACTGAATCGCAAAGTTATCGTCAATGTGAAGACGACATCATTTTTTCTCTTAATTGATAAAATCAATAGCGGAAATCAGCTTCATTCCAGTATCGCTCAGTTCAGCTTTGTAGCAGAGAACTTCCACTCCAGCGTCTTGTGCTTGTTTGAGTAATAGTGAATATTTCGCGTCTATATGGTGCGCCGCGGATACTTTTTCAATACCTGAATGTAAAACAGTGAATAAAAGTATGGCTCTACTTCCATTTTGTGCCATTTCTGTGAGCTCTCTCAGGTGCTTTTGTCCCCGAGTCGTGACCGCATCTGGGAAGTATCCTTGTCCAATAGAGTCGGTCTCATCAAGAAGAGTGACGCTTTTCACTTCTATATAGCACTTTGGCTTGTTGTCTGCGCTGAGCAAGATATCAATTCGGCTATTTTCATTACCGTATTTCACCTCAGTTTGAAGTGTGTCATAACCACAAAGCTCTGAAATGACATTATTTTCAATAGCCTCAACGGCTAATTGGTTGGCGCGCGCGGTATTGATACAAATGCGGTGGCCTTGTTCGGTTTCACTCAACTCCCAACTATTGGGGTATTTTCGTTTCGGGTTGTCGGAAGTGGAAAACCAAACTTTGTTTCCGGGTGTCGCACAACCTGTCATAGCGCCAGTGTTTGCGCAGTGGATAGTACTAATTTCACCGGTATCGAGTTCGATATCGGCAAGAAAGCGTTTATAGCGTTTGAGTAGAGTGGCGGACTCTAAAGCGGGTGTGAAATGCATTTGCTTATTTAGACAAAAATTTTTTTATGTACAATGTTGCCACCATTACACCATAAGGTATTTCCTTTGTCACAATTGCCGATTGAAGCCGTGATGCCTGAGTTGCTGACGGCGGTCAAAAATCAACATCAAGTGATCTTAAAAGCGGCGCCTGGTGCCGGTAAGTCGACCTACTTCCCTTTACAGCTCCTCTTAAACCATTCGGTTGTTGGAAAAATCATCATGCTCGAACCAAGACGACTCGCGGCGCGTAACATTGCCCGTTATCTTGCTGAGCAATTAGGAGAGCAAGTAGGTCAACGCGTGGGTTATCGAGTTCGTGGCGAGGCAAAGGTAAGTTCTGCAACGCAGTTGGAGATCGTGACCGAAGGGATCATGACTCGGATGATTCAAACTGACCCTGAACTGGATGGTGTTGATCTCCTGATCTTTGATGAGTTTCATGAACGCAGCATTCATGCCGATACCGCTTTGGCATTCAGTTTAGAAGTTCAAGAGGCATTGCGAGACGATCTCAAGCTGGTGGTAATGTCGGCAACGCTTGATCAACAAGCCTTACAGTCGTTGTTGCCGGAAGCCAGTTACATTGAATCAGAAGGACGCAGTTTCGACGTAGACATGCGTTACCAACCGTTAGGTGTGAATGATCATTTACCTACGAGTATGGCAAAAACAATAGAAAGTCTTATGAACAAAGAGTCCGGCTCTTTGTTGGCTTTCCTACCGGGCGTTGGGGCCATTAAACAAGTCGAAGAACGTTTATCTCATTTGGCGGATGATATTGAAGTGTGTCCGCTTTATGGGCAACTGAGCTTTACTGAGCAACAAAAAGCCATCACGCCGGCAGAACACGGCAAGCGTAAAGTCGTACTCGCGACCAACATCGCAGAAACTTCACTGACGATTGAAGGCATTCGCCTTGTGGTTGATTCTGGGTTAGAGCGTATTGCCCGGTTTGATTTGAAAAACGGTTTAACACGCTTAGAGCAAACACGCATTGCACAGTCTTCAGCGATTCAGCGTGCAGGACGAGCAGGGCGGATCGAAGAGGGCATTTGTGTTCGTCTTTATTCTGAAAGCCAGTTCAAGCAGCAACCGCTGGTTCCCCAACCTGAAATTTTGCATTCCGATCTATCGAGCTTAGTCATGGAGCTGGCCTTTTGGGGAGCGAGTGATATCAACGATCTCAAGTGGCTTGATGTTCCCGCTAATGCGTCATTGGAACAAGCGAAGCAGCTATTGGTGTCATTGGGACTACTGACGGAAAAAGGGCAATTAACGTCCGAAGGAAAACAGGCGCATGAACTAGGCGTTGAGCCTCGTGCGGCTGCGATGCTAATTAAAGCGCAATCTTACAGTGATAAGATGTTAAATGCTGCTTTGGCGGCGGTCGCACTGATTGAAGAGCCAGAGAGAAACGTTACCAATATCGCTCATAGCTTGCATCGTTGGCTTGTTGGTACTCATCCAAAAAAGTCGCTGTTGTTCAAGCGTGCTCAATCTCTGGCGTACAAATTAGATACGGTATTTGACCTGAAAGGCGTGGATGAAGAAGCATTACCGATGGTGTTAAGTTTGGCATTTCCAGATCGCATTGCGCAGCAGCGCACAAATCAATTTGGGCGATTTACTTTGGCTAATGGTCATGGTGCAGAATGTCGTCAGGAAGACATGCTAGGTGGCTGTGAGTATTTGGTTGCCGTTGACTTAATGCGTTCTCATTCTAACTCCAGTCAAATTCATTCGGCATGTGAATTGGATGTCAATATATTGCGAGCGACCTTTGAAGCGCTATTTTCGTCTGAAGAAGTTGTAGACTGGGATGAAAAAAGAGGGCGTCTAATGGCTGAGCGACAAACAAAACTCGGTCAGCTGGTGGTTGAACGCGAGCCTTTGCCAAGCCCTGGCAAAGAAAAAATGACACAAGCTTTACTCACGTATGTCCGCCGCCAGGGCTTACAGAGTCTAAACTGGACACCGGCAGCGGAGAGCTTGTTGGCTCGGATTCGTTGTGCGGTGGAATGGTTACCCGAGCAATCATGGCCAATGTTTGATGAAGCCAGTTTGTTGGATTCATTAGAAGAGTGGTTAGAGCCGTACATGACGTCCGTCAGTTCGGTTAACGATTTGAGCAAGATAAACTTGGTCGAAGCGCTGAACGCTCGATTAGGTTGGCCACTCAATCAACAGCTGGATGAATGGTTACCAGAGCATTACCAACTGCCGACAGGTTCAAAGAAGCGTATCCGTTACCAGTATGGCCATGAGCCGAAACTATCGGTGCGTATGCAAGAGGTATTTGGTGAGAGTGGCTCTCCTACGGTAGCACTTGGTCGTAAGCGTTTGGTGCTTGAACTGCTTTCGCCGGCACAACGTCCGCTGCAAGTGACGTCTGACTTGGCGGCTTTCTGGAACGGAAGCTATAAAGACGTTCAAAAAGAGATGAAAGGGCGCTACCCAAAACACGTTTGGCCAGATGACCCTGCCAATCATGTAGCAACTACGAAAACAAAAAGACAATTGAATAATGACTAACAGCAAGAAGCCTAGCGCGAAAAAAGCGCCAGCGAAGAAAAGTACAACCAATAAAGGAACGACAAAACCGACTCGACGCACACCGAGTAAAAAGCCGGCTAACGAGAAACATTCGTGGCTGAAAGTTTTGTGGTCATTTAGCTGGAAAGCCGGTATTGCGCTTGCCGCTGTTTTGCTGTTTGTTGGGATTTACTTAGATAGTGTGGTGAAAGAACGCTTTGAAGGTCAGCTGTTTGAGCTGCCAACGGTGGTTTATGCCCGTATCTTGAACTTAAATCCGGGTGAAAATATCACCATTCAAGAACTTCGTAACGAGCTGGATGTACTGAATTACCGTAAGGTAAGTCAGCCTCGCTACCCTGGTGAGTACTCTTCTTCTTCCACTCGGATTGAATTGATTCGCCGTCCATTCGAATTTGCCGATGGTCCTGAACCGGATCGTCACGTGATGCTCCATTTTTCAGATTCTGGTTTACAGCGTATTCAGTCTTTAGAGTCCCGAGGCGATCTTGGTTACTTACGCTTAGAGCCTAAGATGTTGGGTATGCTGGAGAAAGATCAAGATGAGCAGCGTCTGTTCTTGCGTCGTGATCAGTTCCCAGAAATTTTAGTTGATGCACTGCTTGCGACCGAAGACCGGGATTTTTATCAACACGATGGGGTGTCTCCACTCGCGATTGCACGAGCAATGGTTGCAAACATTAAAGCGGGTCGTACTGTTCAAGGTGGTAGTACGCTAACTCAGCAGTTGGCGAAAAACCTGTTTTTGACCCGTGATAAAACGCTGTGGCGCAAAGTTAGAGAAGCGTATATCGCGTTAATTTTGGATTACCGTTACAGCAAAGATCGTATTTTGGAAGCCTACCTTAACGAAGTGTACTTGGGGCAAAGCGGTGGTGAAGCGATCCACGGGTTTGGCTTGGCATCGCGTTATTACTTTGGACAACCGATCCAAGAGCTGCGAATCGATCAACTGGCGATGTTAGTTGGGATGGTAAAAGGACCGTCTTACTACAATCCAATTCGTTACCCTGAGCGCACGAAAGAGCGCCGCGATCTTGTATTACGTTTGTTGATGCAGCAAAACATGCTGACATCTGAGCAGTATGAGCAAGCCGTCAGTCGTTCGCTTGATACGCAGAGCAAACCACGTATTGCGAGCCGTCAGCCCGCTTATTTCCAACAATTGAGCATTGAATTGAAAGAAAAAGTGGGGGAGCGATTTAAAGCGGAAACCGGGCTGCGCGTGTTTACGTCTCTGGATCCGGTGTCGCAAAGTAAAATGGAGCAAGCCATCGCGAAAAAGATCCCGGAGCTAGCTAAACGAGGCGGTAAAGAATTGGAAGCTGCCGCTGTTGCGGTTGATCGTCATAGTGGTGAAATCCGTGCCATGGTCGGCGGTAAACGTGTTGGTTATGAAGGTTTTAACCGCGCGCTCAATGCCAGTCGTCCAATTGGTTCTCTAGTTAAACCAGCGATTTACTTGACGGCTCTAGAACAGCCGGAAAAATATAACCTAGGCACGACGCTGCACGACACGCCGCTAAGCCTGAAAAGCAGTAAAGGTAATGTATGGACACCGCGCAACTACGACCGAAAATACCGTGGTGATGTGCCACTTTATATTGCTTTAGCGAAGTCGCTCAACGTGCCAACTGTGCGCTTAGGCATGGCGCTTGGTATTCCAGAAGTATCCAGTACTTTAGAACGTTTGGGCGTCAACAAAGACGAAATCCGCCCAGTGCCTTCGATGTTTTTGGGCTCGTTTTCTTTGACGCCGTTTGAAGTCGCGCAGATGTATCAGACACTGACGAACTCAGGCAAACGTGCGAAACTGACCGCTCTGCGTTCAGTGATGGATATGGAAGGTAATGTGCTGTATCAATCCTTGCCTCGTTCATCAAGAGCCGTGGATGAGCAAGCAGCATGGCTAACGACCTACGCGATGAAACAGGGGGTTGCTCAAGGTACAGGCCGCTTCTTACAAAGTCAGTTTGGTTGGGCTGCACTGGCAGGAAAAACGGGTACCAGTAACGATAACCGCGATAGCTGGTTTGTCGGTGTTGATGGCCGTGAAGTGACGACAATTTGGCTAGGCCGCGACGATAACAAACCGGTTCATCTAACGGGATCGAGCGGTGCATTACGAGTGTACGCAGAGTATTTGAAGCAACGCATTCCTGAGCGTTTAGAGCTTCCATGGCCAAGAGAGATCACCACGTTAGGATTTAAGCCGACATCAGATGGTGGTTTAGAAATGAACTGTCGTAGTGATTATAAACTGCCAGTTTGGGATAAAACGGGTCAAATAAAGCAGCAGTGTGAGAAGAAATCAAACTGGCTTAACAGCTTATTTGATTGGTAGCATCGCCAAATCAACAACATTAGCTTGTCTCTCTGGTCAATTCTTAGTACATATTAGGGCGTGTTAGTGCGGTGCTGCTAGCACGCCCTACTTGATAAGAAATTCAACAAAGGAAGAAGTGAATGTTCAAAAAGCTGTTATCAAGCCCGTCGACTCGCCATTTCGCGCTTTGGGTTAGTGCCTTTTTGATCACCACTCCTTCAGTTTCCCTCGCAAACTCTCTAGCAAAAACGGATGACTTGGAGCCTCGCCCAAAGGTGGCGGTTGTGCTCGCTGGTGGCGGAGCAAAAGGCGCTGCCCATATCGGCGTTCTCAAAGCGTTAGAAGAGATGCAGATCCCGGTCGATATCGTAACGGGCACCAGTATGGGCGCTTATGTCGGTGGTCTCTATGCTACGGGGATGAGCGCTGATGAAATTGAAAGTTTTATCTACACCGTCGATTGGAGCAGTGGTTATCGAGATCGTGTCGACCGCAGTCAACGCCGAGTTCGTGATAAAGAGTATGAAGACCGCTATCAAATTAACACTGACCTCGGCTTAAGATTTGGTGAGGTTCGTGCCCCAACGGGTGTCGTGCAAGGCCAGAACATGTTGCGCGTATTGCGAGAGACTACAGGGAACTTAGGGCGATTCGATTCTTTTGATGATCTTGCCATTCCTTATCGCTCTGTGGCGACAGATATTCTTGCGCTAGAGGAAGTGGTTCTTGGCAATGGTTACCTCGTGGACGCCATGATGGCCAGTATGTCTGTACCAGGAGCGCTCCCTCCCTATAAGCTCAATGGCCATATGCTTGTCGATGGTGGTGTCGTTAATAATATGCCTGTCGATGTGGCTCGCGCTATGGGGGCAGATGTTGTTATTGCTGTTGATATTAGCACCGACTACAAAACCGAAGATGAGTTTACCGGGCTGTTTACTGTAGCGGATCAACTTTCTAATTACCTAGTCCGTCGCAGTACGCAACAGCAAGTGGACGAGCTTGAACCTCAAGATATTTATATTCGTCCCAATGTGGGCACCATGGAAACGGTCGAGTTCGACAAAATGCCTTGGGCTTTTCAAGCGGGTTACGATATTACCAAGCAGCTTGAAGATAAGCTGCTTGGTCTAAGTTTATCGAACGCAGAATACCAAAAGTACATCGATCACAAGCAAGAGGTACGTAAGACGCTGGTTTACGGTGATAAACGCATTGTTGATGACATTGTGATAGTGAATAACACCCACTACAGCGATGTATTACTTACTAACCGTATTCAATTGAAAACAGGTCGTCGTATTCCAACGGCTGAAATAGAAAAAGCCGTTGAAAATCTCTATGCGTTGGATCGTTTTGAGTTAATCACTTATCACTTTGAAGATGTTGATGGTAAAACATTGTTGGTTTTTGATGTTAACGAAAAGTCGTGGGGGCCAAATTACGTTAACTTTCGATTTTTCCTTGAAGATGACTTCGATACGGATAGCCAATACGGCATCGGTATGTCGACCAATTTTACTAATTTAAATTCGCATGGTGCGGAGTTGGCGTTCAACGTAGAAATGGGCACGGATAAGCTGATAGAAGCTGAGTTGTATTCGCCTGTTTTATCTAGCCAAACGCTTTTTGTTGCTGGCCGTGTTGGATACAGCAGTGAAGATAGAAACTTACCTTTTAGCGAGTTTGAAAACCCGGACCTCAGCTCAGTTAACGACTTCTTACCCGTTTCCTATAATGACTTTGCTTCAGAACTGGCTATTGGCATTCAACCTACGTTATGGCAAGAGTTGCGCCTTGGTGCTCGTTACTCTACAGGAGATATTGAGCTGTCTACCTTGGCCTCGGCAGGGCAGCTAGACTTCGAGCGCAAAGGTATATTTGCGAGCTATCGACTCGATACGCTTGATGATTTTGCATTTCCTACTCGCGGACTGCTGGTCGATCTTGAATATTTCGTATCTCATGACAAGAGTCCGGAAGGCATCACTCTGCTCGACACGGAAAAGATGATTGAAGATACTGTGTATGAAATCTCCGCGCGATTCAAAGGTGCGGTCAGTCATCAGCGTCATACTTTAGTCGGACATGCAGAATATAGCTTTGTAGAAAGTAAAAATTCATCGGTTCCACTTGATCCGAGAGAGTTAGGCGGCTTTTTAAACCTATCTGGCATCCCAAGAAATAGCTTGATTGGACAGAACCTGTTTTTTAGTAGCTTGGTGTACCGATACAAATGGTTCGACAATGACTTTGGACTATTTGAAGCGCCAGTCTACCTCGGTGCATCAGTGGAATACGGTGGAGTTTGGTCAGATAATGATCTGAAGCTGAATGAAGCGCCACTTTACAATGCTGGCTCTATTTTCTTTGGTGTTGACTCACCAATCGGGCCAATTATGTTGGCTTATGGTCGTACCGAGCAAGATTTGGATGCTGTGTATTTGATCGTAGGAACATCGTTTAATTAATCGGGTATGAGAAAGCAAAAACTTGGCATATTTGGTCAAAATTAGCAGAACTTTAGTCGTAAGTTGCTATGTTGGTCAAAATGATAAGATTTTAATTTAAGGTTAAATTTGCTATTATTTTGCCCACAGTTTGGCCTCTACGGCGCTGTTTCTCAATCATAATTGAATGAAAACAAGGGCAATGGAGAGCCAAGTTTCCAAGGATGTTCACTCCTTTACTTTAACAATAGTAATAATAGAGGAGGAACCGCAATGAGAGGAAAAAGTCGTGCTTGAAGCCTACCGTAAACACGTCGAAGAGCGTGCTGCTGAAGGAGTTGTTCCTAAACCGCTAGACGCAGAACAAGTTGCTGGACTTGTAGAACTTCTGAAAAATCCCCCGCAAGGTGAAGAAGAAGTCATTCTTGACCTACTTGAAAACCGCATCCCACCAGGTGTAGATGAAGCCGCTTATGTAAAAGCGGGTTTCCTAACCGCTGTAGCAACAGGTGAAGTTAAATCACCACTTGTGAGCCGTGAAAAAGCGGCTGAACTGCTAGGCACTATGCAAGGTGGTTACAACATCGAGCCGCTAGTTGAGCTACTTGATGACGAAGCACTGGCAGAGATTGCTGTAGAAGCATTGTCTCATACACTTCTGATGTTTGATGCTTTCTATGATGTAGAAGAGAAAGCAAAAGCAGGCAATGCGCATGCACAGAAAGTACTTCAATCATGGGCTGATGCTGAGTGGTTCCTTTCTAAGCCTAAGCTTGAAGAAAAAGTCACTCTAACCGTATTTAAAGTAACAGGTGAAACGAACACGGATGACCTTTCACCTGCACCTGACGCTTGGTCTCGCCCTGATATTCCAGTACACGCACTGGCGATGCTTAAAAACGAGCGTGAAGGAATAAACCCTGATCAACCGGGTACTATTGGCCCGATCAAGCAAATTGAAGAATTGAAAGAAAAAGGTCATCAATTGGTTTACGTTGGTGATGTTGTTGGTACTGGTTCTTCACGTAAATCTGCAACCAACTCAGTACTTTGGTTCATGGGAGATGATATCCCTTACGTTCCAAACAAACGTGCTGGTGGTTATGTGCTTGGTGGTAAAATTGCACCTATCTTCTTCAACACAATGGAAGATGCGGGCGCACTACCAATCGAAGTCGACGTGACTAAGCTCAACATGGGCGATGTTATCGATGTTTACCCATATGAAGGTAAAGTTTGTAATCACGAAACAGGTGAAGTTTTAGCTGAGTTCTCGCTGAAAACGGAAGTGCTGATTGATGAAGTTCGTGCTGGTGGTCGTATCCCATTGATCATCGGTCGTGGTTTGACAGACAAAGCGCGTCAATCGCTAGGTCTTGAGCCTTCGGATGTATTCCGTAAACCTGGTGAAATCGCAGATTCTGGCAAGGGTTACACGCTTGCACAGAAAATGGTTGGTAAAGCGTGTGGCGTAGAAGGCATTCGCCCTGGTACCTACTGTGAACCGAAGATGACGACAGTAGGTTCGCAAGATACTACCGGCCCTATGACTCGTGATGAACTTAAAGACTTGGCGTGTTTGGGCTTCTCTGCTGACCTTGTCATGCAGTCTTTCTGTCACACCTCTGCGTACCCAAAACCAGTAGACGTAAACACGCACCACACACTTCCGGACTTTATCATGAACCGCGGTGGCGTATCTCTTCGCCCGGGTGACGGTATTATCCACTCATGGCTAAACCGTATGCTACTGCCGGATACTGTCGGTACTGGTGGTGACTCACATACTCGTTTCCCGCTAGGTATTTCATTCCCAGCAGGTTCGGGTTTGGTTGCCTTTGCTGCTGCGACAGGCGTTATGCCACTAGATATGCCTGAGTCAATCTTGGTTCGCTTTAAAGGTGAAATGCAACCGGGTATCACACTGCGTGACCTTGTTCATGCCATCCCTTACTACGCGATTCAGCAAGGTCTACTAACAGTAGAGAAAGCGGGCAAGATCAACGAATTCTCTGGCCGTATCCTTGAGATTGAAGGCCTAGAAACGCTAACGGTTGAGCAAGCATTTGAGCTATCTGATGCTTCTGCTGAGCGTTCGGCGGCAGGTTGTACTGTGAAACTGTCTCAAGAGTCGATCGAAGAGTACCTAAACTCTAACATCGTAATGCTGAAGTGGATGATCTCTGAAGGTTACGGTGACCGCCGTACTATCGAACGTCGTATTACAGCGATGGAAGAGTGGCTAGCAAATCCTGAGCTGATGCAAGCAGATAAAGATGCTGAATATGCACATGTGATTGAAATCGATATGGCTGAAATCAATGAGCCAGTACTATGTGCCCCGAATGATCCGGATGACGCTCGCTTGTTGTCTGAAGTACAAGGCACAGCGATTGATGAAGTGTTCATCGGTTCTTGTATGACGAACATCGGTCACTTCCGCGCTGCTGGTAAGCTGCTAGATAAGTTCAACGGACAGCTTGCAACTCGTCTATGGATCGCTCCGCCAACGAAGATGGACAAGGATCAGCTAACGGAAGAGGGTTATTACGGTATCTTTGGTCGTGCTGGGGTTCGAATCGAAACACCAGGATGTTCACTGTGTATGGGTAACCAAGCGCGTGTTGCAGACAAATCAACAGTGATGTCGACCTCAACGCGTAACTTCCCGAACCGTCTAGGTACTGGTGCGAATGTTTACCTGTCGTCTGCGGAACTAGCTGCAGTAGGTGCAATCCTTGGTAAGATTCCAACCAAAGAAGAGTACTTGGAGTATGCGAAGCAAATTGATGCAACCGCTACAGATACTTACCGCTACTTGAACTTCCATAAAATGGATCAGTACACCAAGAAAGCGGATGAAGTGATCTTCCAAGAGCCTGCATAAGTTTAACTGCACAATTAAAAAGCACCTCAAACGAGGTGCTTTTTTTATGGGCGCAATTCGCTATACTCCGCACCAAATTGATACGAAAAGGCAATCTCGATGGAATTTGAATTCATCCGTAACACGTTGATGGGCGAGTACTACGTAAAATGCAGCATGGGGCATGAGATTGTTGGGCGCTGGCTACAAGAAGAAATTGGCAAAGATCCTATGAAGATTGCTCAGGTTGAAAAGCTAATTGAGCAGTCATTTTCAGCGCCTTCTCAAGAGCATAACCTAACAGGTACAGAAATTAGCTTGATGATTCAGGGCGATGAAGTCCTAGTGCAAGAAAACGCATTGGCCCATGACCATGATGTTGAGATGGAAAGTGAATTCGATTTCTACAATGCAGAAAGTACAGCAAGCTGTGGAATAGAGGACTTCATGATTCTTATCGAGCGATGGAAAGACTTTTTGAACATTTAGTGCACAGTTTTGGGTAACTTTCCTTCTGTTGCTTTAAATTTGTGAAAAGGGCGCACCGATATGGTGCGCCCTTTTTGTTTATAGATATGTAAATTGACGTTAGTTTTTATTATTCAATGACTTAAAAACTTGGCACGTAGATTGGATTATTAGAAGTGTTTCAGGATGAAAGCTTCGGAGAGAATTGAATGAAAATAATCAATGCCATTATTAAGCCGTTTAAATTAGACGATGTGCGAGAAGCATTGGCTAACGTCGGTATCGAAGGGATGACGGTATCAGAAGTTAAAGGGTTTGGTCGTCAAAAAGGCCACACGGAACTGTATCGCGGCGCTGAGTATCAGGTCGATTTCCTACCAAAAGTGAAAATTGAAATCGCTACTCACGCGGATAATGTTGAGCGAGTGGTTGAAGCGATTACAAAAGCTGCGCAAACAGGAAAGATTGGTGACGGTAAAATTTTTGTCTACGACCTGAACCAAGCGGTGCGTATCCGAACGGGCGAAATGGACGCAGAAGCACTTTAAGAATTCAAGGGATTGGAGAAACTTATTATGGAATTAACAACAACAGTAACCGAGTTACGTTACGCACTTGACACCTTTTTCTTCCTCATTTCCGGTGCGTTGGTAATGTGGATGGCAGCTGGTTTTGCGATGCTAGAGGCTGGTCTTGTGCGCTCTAAGAACACAACAGAAATTCTTACGAAGAACATCTGTTTGTACGCAATTGCATGTACGATGTTTCTAATCGTTGGTTACAACATCATGTATGTCGACAACGGAGAAGGAGGCTGGTTACCTTCATTTGGTGCGCTGATTGGTACCCAAGGAGAAGGGGCTGATCACTCTCTAGAATCTGACTTCTTCTTCCAAGTTGTCTTCGTTGCAACTGCAATGTCCGTCGTTTCTGGTGCGGTGGCTGAACGTATGAAGCTTTGGTCTTTCTTGGTTTTCTCTGCGATTTTGACCGCATTTATCTACCCAATGGAAGGTTATTGGACATGGGGCGGTGGTTTCCTAGCAGAAGCTGGATTTAGCGACTTTGCAGGTTCAGGTATCGTACATATGGCTGGTGCTTCTGCAGCTCTCGCTGGTGTGTTATTGCTTGGTGCTCGTAAAGGTAAATATGGCAAAAACGGTGAAATCTACCCGATTCCAGGTTCAAACATGCCTTTGGCAACACTAGGTACTTTCATCCTTTGGTTTGGTTGGTTTGGGTTTAACGGTGGTTCTCAGTTGATGGTTTCAGACTTTGAGAATGCAACAGCGGTAGGTCAGATCTTCCTAAACACCAACGCAGCAGCTGCTGCAGGTGCTATTGCGGCGCTATTTGTATGTAAAACGACTTGGGGCAAAGCGGATTTAACGATGATTCTCAATGGTGCGCTAGCTGGCTTGGTTGCTATCACCGCAGATCCTCTATCACCATCGCCATTATATGCAGTTGCTATCGGTGCAGTATCTGGCGCGCTAGTCGTATTCAGCATCATTGGCCTAGATAAACTAAAAATTGATGACCCAGTCGGTGCGATTTCAGTGCACGGTGTTTGTGGCTTCTTTGGTTTGATGGTTGTGCCTCTAAGCAACGGCGATGCTACATTCGGTGCGCAGCTTTTAGGTGCTGTCGTTATCTTTGCTTGGGTATTTGGTGCCAGCCTAGTTGTGTGGGCTATCTTGAAAGCAACCGTTGGAATTCGCGTCACGGAAGATGAAGAAATGGAAGGTATGGACATGCATGATTGTGGCGTCGGTGCTTACCCAGAATTTGTCACTGTGAAGTAATCAATAGCCTGTAATAAATAGTTACACTCTCAACATATAAAAACCTGCTCCGATGAGCAGGTTTTTTAATATTTGTCATTGTCTTCTTATTGAACATACATATAATAACGCAACTGATAAACGTTATCATTAGCATGGTAAAGGATTAAACAATGAAAAAACTGCTAACTCTTTCAGCATTAACTTGCGCAACCTTAGCTCCAACAGCAATGGCTGCTGAAGAAGTGAACGTCTACTCTTACCGTCAACCTTTCCTAGTTGAACCTATGTTCAACGAGTTCACTAAAGAAACTGGCATCAAAGTAAACGTAAAATTTGCTAAAAAAGGCTTAGCAGAAAAGCTAGCTCAAGAAGGCGAGTACAGCCCAGCTGACGTTATCCTTACGACAGACATCAGTCGTCTAGCTGAACTGACAAACAAAGGTTTAGTTCAGAAAGTAGATAGCAAAATCATTGAAGAAAACGTACCAGCTCAATACCAAGATAAAGAGAATGAGTGGTTTGCTCTAACTCTACGCTCACGTAGTGTTTACTCTTCACGTGATCGCGTAGGTAAACTAGGCGCAGATTTCAACTATGCAGATCTGGCTAAGCCAGAGTTCAAAGGTAAAATTTGTACTCGTAGCGGTAAGCACCCGTACAACGTTTCTCTAGTTTCAGCAATGATTGCTCACAATGGCGAAGCAGAAACCAAAGAGTGGTTGGAAGGCGTGAAAGCAAACCTTGCTCGCAAACCACAAGGCAACGATCGTGCACAAGTTAAAGCGATCAAAGAAGGTCTATGTGATGTTTCTCTAGGTAACAGCTACTACCTAGGTAAAATGGTTAACGACAAAGAGCAAAAAGCTTGGGCAGATGCAGTTTACATCAACTTCCCTAACCAAGAGACTACAGGTACTCACGTAAACATCTCTGGTATGGCGATGGCGAAGTACTCTCCAAACAAAGACAATGCTGTGAAGCTAATGGAATTCCTAACGGGTGACAAAGCGCAGCAGATGTATGCAGAAGTTAACTACGAGTACCCTGTTAAAGAAGGCGTGAAGCGTTCTGAACTTGTGGAATCTTGGGGTGACTTTAAAGCAGACAAGCTTTCTCTAGACGATATTGCAGCCAATCACGAAGCGGCAATTAAGCTATTAGACGAAGTGAAATTTGACCTTTAATTCCTTGTGGGGGTATAACAGTACCCCCATTTGATTAAAGGATATGAGATGTATTTGCAACAGCATTTGTATTTCATACAGCCTTGCAGTAATTAGGCGATGAAAGATAAACACTCTTTATGGAAAACCAGTAGTGGGGTAATAACTCTGTTACTGGTTTTGCCGATCTTAGCGATCTTCTACACCGCAATTGGTGAAACGGATGATTTGTTTGCCCATTTAATGGCGACAGTCATGCCGACTTATATTTTTAACACGGTTGCGCTCACTATTGGCGTAATGGTGTTGTCCTTAATTCTTGGTATACCAAGCGCTTGGATAATGGCCATGTGTAAACTGCCGACCGAAAAATGGTTGCAGTGGGCATTGGTGCTACCTCTTGCGATGCCAGGTTATATCATTGGTTATATTTTTACTGATTGGTTTGATTTTGCAGGACCGATTCAGATCTTTTTGCGTGATGTAACCGGATGGGGACCTGGCGAGTATTGGTTCCCTGATATTCGCACCTTGCCTGGCGCGACCTTTGTGTTGGCTTTAGTGCTGTACCCTTACGTGTATTTGCTGTGTCGAGCTGCATTTATGGAGCAAAATGTCTCTTTGTTGCAAAGCGCGCGTTTGCTCAAATGCTCTCCATGGGAAAGCTTTTGGCGCATCTCGATGCCGTTAGTAAGGCCTTCTATCGCAGTGGGCTTGTCGCTGGTCGCAATGGAGACTATCGGTGACTTTGGTACTGTAAGTTACTTCGCTGTGAATACGTTAACTACAGCGGTCTACGATACTTGGTTGGGGTACTCTAATCTTAATGCAGCAGCCAAGATTTCTGCCATGATGCTCGTCATTGTAGTACTGCTTCTCAGTGCCGAACGCTACAGTCGTCGCAAACAAAAGCTTTTTCAAAGCCAATTTAACAGTCACGAAGATTTTCGTTATGAGTTGACGGGCTGGAGAAAGTGGACCGCGCTGGTTTGGTGTTGGGGCTTGGTTTCGGTCGCGTTTATTTTGCCATTACTACAGCTGATTGATTATGCGATAACTTACTTTGCGCAGAGTTGGACCCCCGAGTTTCGTGAATACGCATGGAATAGTTTGGTCGTGTCGGTTATTGCCGCCATTATTGGTGTTGCTGTCGCACTGATCGTTAACTTTACCCATCGCGTCAATGGCAAGCGCGAAAGCTTGGCATTTATGCGTCTTTCTTCGATGGGGTATGCAGTGCCAGGAACCGTATTAGCGATTGGTGTGATGGTCGCAGTACTGTTTATGGATCACCGCGTCAACGACCTTGCTAAAGCCATGGAATGGGGCAGACCGGGACTTATTTTTTCTGGCTCCATGTTCGCCCTGGTTTTTGCCATGGTTGTGCGCTTTTCAGCGGTGGCGATTGGTAGTATCGAAAGTAATTTAAATAAAATTTCGCCTTCGTTAGATATGGCGTCTCGCACCATGGGTTGTAAGCCTAATGCCATGCTGTGGCGTGTGCACTTTCCGCTGGTTAAACGTGGTGCACTGATTGCGGCTCTGTTAGTGTTTATCGAGTCGATGAAAGAGCTCAATGCGGCTCTATTACTTCGTCCATTTAACTTTGAAACACTAGCCACATACGTTTATAACTTCGCCTCGGATGAGCATTTAGAATTGGCCGCTTTGCCAGCGGTTCTGTTGGTTCTTGTTGGGTTGATCCCGCTTGTTGTTGTTAACCGTTCACTGGAGCAAAATCACTGATGAGCTGCGCATTATCAATTAAAAACCTAACTTGCCAATATGATGATCAAACCGTACTGGAATCATTATCTCTTGAGGTGGAACAAGGGCAAATTGTCTGTTTACTAGGTGCAAGTGGTTGCGGAAAAACAACACTATTAAAAGCCGTTGCAGGGCTATTGCCATTAACGTCAGGCGAAATGAGCTTAAATTGCGTCACGATTGATGATGGGGAGAACTGGTTGCCACCAGAACAGCGTAATATCGGGATGATTTTCCAAGATTATGCGCTTTTTCCTCACCTGACGGTGGAGCAAAATATTGCCTTTGGCTTAAAGCATTACTCGACAAAAGAGAAAAATGGCAAAGTTCAAGAGATGCTTGAGCTCGTGCATTTGCAAGGCTTTGGCGATCGTTATCCACATCAGTTGTCTGGTGGACAGCAGCAGCGTGTTGCGATTGCTCGCTCATTAGCTTACAGCCCAGACTTATTGTTGCTAGATGAGCCGTTCTCTAATATTGATACGCAAGTTCGCCATGAGCTGATAAGTGAGATCCGTAAGATTTTTAAGGCGCAAGGCGTGACTGCCATTTTTGTTACGCATAGCCGTGAAGAGGCTTTTGCCTTCGCGGATAAAATGGCAGTGATGAACAATGGTGTTATCGAGCAGTATGGTACGGCATCTGAGCTTTACTACCAGCCTTCAAGTAAGTTTGTTGCGGATTTCTTAGGTGGTGGTAGCTATCTGGCCGCTAAACGAGTTTCGGATTCAGAATATGAAACCCACTTGGGTGTGGTTGAAGCCACAGCCCAACAAGAGATCCCAGTGCAGTCTGAATGCTCTTTGTTGCTAAGGCCGCAACATGTGCAAATTCAATCCGATGAAGAGAGCTCAGTAACGGTGCTGGAGCAGCACTTTATGGGCGACCATTGCCGCTACGTGATTGATGCGAATGGCGACCGTTTGTTGGCTACAGCATCGCAGGCATTAAATATTGGTGAGTCTGTTGCTGTGAAAATTGAAACGCAGGGCGTGCTGGCATTCGCATAACGTTACTGGGTACCTTTACTACTTCTCTTATTCCTTCCTACACACAATAAAAAAGCCCGGCAGTGATGCCGGGCAAGTATTCTTCCCCTTAGCGACAGCTTGAATTACATGACAAGCGTAGCCGAAGTGCTCGAAGCGGGCACAAGGTCAGCTATAAAGATAAGAAGTCTTTAAACTGTTGAAGAACACGTTCCGCAGTGTCCTTATCTTGCATTTCTGCAAAAATACGCAGTAGTGGCTCAGTGCCAGAGAAGCGGGCAATGATCCAACCGCCGTTCTTGAAGTAGACTTTCGCACCATCTTCGTAGCTGACTTTTTCGATCTCAAACTCAAACTCAGGCAACTGCTTTTCAACATAAATTTTGTTGAACAGTGCGTCTTTTTGCGCCGGTTTGAACTTGCAATCGCCTTCTGCCATATAGGCATAGCCGTACTTACCGTAGATTTCATCTAGCAACTCAGACAGCTTCTTGCCGGTTACTGAAATCATTTCAACTAACAAGCTAGACGCGAAGACGCCATCTTTACCTTTGATGTGGCCGCGAATGGTTAGGCCGCCAGAGCTTTCCCCACCAATCAGTGAGTCATCCGCTTCCATTTGAGAACTGATGTGCTTAAAGCCTACTGGTACCTCAAAGCATTTTTCACCGTGGTCTTCAGCAATTTTATCTAGAAGATGAGTCGTCGCGATGTTACGTACCACGGAACCTGTCCAACCTTTGTACTCCAATAAGTAATAATAAAGTAGAATCAGGACTTCATTCGGATGAATGAAGTTACCTTTTTCGTCAATAATACCAAGACGGTCCGCATCGCCATCGGTACCGATGCCAATATCGTAACCTTGCTCTTTTACTAGGTGCATCAAACGGTAGAGTGTCGCAGCACTTGGCGAAGGCATTAACCCACCGAAGTCTGGGTTTTTTCCATCGTTAATCACATCAACGTCACAGCGGCCGTTGATTAATACGGTTTGCAGTGCATTTTTTGCGACACCGAACATCGGGTCAATCAAAACGCGTAGGTTGGCTTTTTTGATCGACTCGATATCAATAAAGTTAATTATCGAATCTACGAATTCGTTCATCGGGTTGATAATTTGAATCAGCTTATCTTCAACCGCTTGTTCAAAATCGACACTTTTTACATCTTGTGCAGTGAGCGTATTGATTTGTGATTCGATTTTCTGGGTGATGATTTCATCTGCATCACGACCGCCTTCAATGAAGACTTTAATGCCGTTGTAATCGGCCGGGTTGTGCGATGCCGTAATACATGCAGAGTAAGCGCAGCCCATTTCCTTCGCTTTAAACATTACGATTGGCGTCGGAACAAACTTATCGATAAAGCTAACGACGATGCCGTTTGCTGCTAAAACTTCGGCAAACCAACGGCCAGCTTTGTCAGACAGAAAACGTCGGTCATAGCCAATGACAAAGCCGCGATCAGCAACAGATTCGTTATTCGTAATGTTTGCGACTGCTTGAGCCACCAAACGTACATTATCTTTGGTGAATTCTTCACCGATGAATGAGCGCCAACCGCCTGTACCAAATTTGATCATGATTCGAACCTCAATAAGGGCGGCAATACACCGCGCCTTAAAATTTTGCTAGCGAACCCAATGCACAAGCTAAGAAGCAAAAGTGAATTGGGACGTTTTGAAGCGATTAACCTAGTGTTACGATCACTTCGTTGACGGAACCTTCCGCTTGCACTGGTACTGATGCGCCAGTGATAGCTTCACCATTCAGAGTGATAGATTTCACGCCTTTGCTTACTGAGTCTGGGTTAACAACTTTGATGTTGTAAGTCGCGCCTAGCCACTGACGAGTGACTTCAAATTCAGGCCAGTTAGTTGGAATACATGGATCGATAGTTAGACCATCAAAACCAGTGCGCACACCTAGGATAAAGTTGGTCACAGCGAAGTATGCCCAACCAGATGTGCCGGTTAGCCATGGGTGGTTTGCACGGCCGTGATCTTGGTGGTCTCGACCCATAATGAACTGCACGTAGGAGTACGGTTCTGCGATACGTTTTTCGATGATGTCGTTTTGGTTGTATGGGTTGAGTGCATCGTAGAACTTCATCGCACGGTCACCGCGCCCCAATTTTGCTTCAGCAACCCAAGCCCATGGGTTTGGATGTGAGAAGATCGCACCGTTTTCTTTTACGCCTTGGTAAACGCGCGTTACAAAGCCGATATCATCATTTGGTGTTGCGAATGATGGTGAGTTCAGATGTAGGCCGTATTCAGAGAATAGATTCTCGTCGACTGCGTCCATTGCCTTTTCACCGCGCTCTTGAGATACCGCACCAGACAGCACCGCAAGAGTGTTTGACTCAAGGTGTACACGGCCTTCTTTTTGTTGCGCTGTGCCAATCTTGTCGCCGTTTTTCGTTAGACCACGGATATACCAGCCGCCTTCTTCGTCCCAAAGGTGTGTTTCACACGCTTCACGCACGTTTGCTGCCATCTCGGTGTATTTCTCAACGTCAGCTTCTTTGCCTAGGTATTTTGCAAGGTCGATGAACTCTTGTAGCGCCCAGAAGTGTAGGAAAGACACCATTGAAGACTCGCCGCCACCTAGGTTTAGACAGTCGTTCCAGTCGGCACGTAGACCTTTACAGATGCCCGTTTGACCCACGTATTCAGCTGAGAAGTCTAGCGCAGCTTTCATGTGGTCATACACGGTTGCATCACCGCCATCCGCGTAAGGAATCACTTCGTCGAAGAAGCTGTGCTCACCGGTTTCCATCACGTATTTACAGATGGTTGGTACTAGCCATAGGTGATCATCAGAGCAAGTGTCTTCAATACCGTGGATCTTATCTTCATCGGACGGAGTAGGAACAACTGTTGGAGACTTAGATGGTTTAACATTTGCTTTTTCAGGATCGAACCAATCAGGATCGAATAGGTGTAGGCCGTAACCCGCTTTTACTTGGCCGCGTAGTAGGTCCACAATGCGCTTGCGTGTCATCGCTGGGTTTGCATGTGGTACGGAAATCGCGTCCTGCGCGGTGTCACGGTAACCAAGACCAGTACGCCCGCCGACCTCAATGAACGAAGCAAAGCGAGACCAAACCACACATGTTTCTGCTTGGTATAGCGTCCAAGCATTGATCATGGTGTCTAGGCCTTCGTTTGGCGATTTCACTTGGAACTTGCCACAACGCTCATCCCAGTGTGCTTTGATGCCAGCAAATGCATTGTCGACTTCAGCAAGGTCTTGGTACTTAGCACGCAAACGTTCACCGTTACCTTTACCGATACCCAGAATGTAAGCAAAGCGAACTTCTTCACCTGGTTGGATAGTAAATTGCTTGTGCAGAGAGCCACAGTGGTTGTAACACGTTTGTGCGGTGTTAAAACACTTACCTTGTTCTACTGCTAGTGGGTTTGCTTCGTCGCGGTATAGACCTAGGAAGCTATCACGTTGACCGTCGTATGAATCTGGATCAAACGTCGACGCTAGGTAGTAGAAGCCTTCGAAATCGTTAGTGTTGTAGTACAGGTCGTATTCAATCACGCCTTCGTTGTATGACGTACCAGCAGAGTAGAGAGACATCTGGTGGTTTTGGTTATCAGATTGAATGTGGCTGAACGAGAACTCAACAAATGAGAATGCGCTGATCGTACGCGGTTTGTCAGAGGTATTCTTGATGACCACATCCCAAATTTCTGCATCTTCGCCTTTTGGTACAAAGAGTGTTTTGGTTGCACTAATGCCGCTGTATTCGCACTTGAATTTAGAGTACGACAAACCATGACGAACTTCGTAGTTCGCTTCGTCTAGGCTTTTGGCAACTGGTTGCCAAGAGATTGACCAGTAATCACCCGTCTCATCATCACGTAGGTAAACGTAGTGTCCTGGGCGATCGAATGTCGCGTTTGGACGGAATTTAGTAACACGGTTGTATTCTGGAGAGTTGTAGAACGAGTAGCCACCCGCGTTGTGCGAGATAACGGTACAGAATTTTTCTGTACCTAGGTAGTTGGTCCAAGGAGCAGGTACATCAGGGCGAGTAATGACGTATTCGCGATTCCCGTTATCGAAATAGCCGTATTTCATTTGTGTCTTTCCTTTTTACTAAGCTGCATCTGCAGCCAAAATTTAAAAACTCTTCAAGCGTGATGTTTCGACATCAGTTTTGTATTACTTCCACGGTTTACGGTAATTCACTCCCTGCAAATCAAGCAGAGGTAGATGGCCTTTCAAACGTGATAAATAGTCGGTCCAATCTCGGTATTGTTTGTCTGTCCAACATGCTTCTGCCATTGCGGTTAAGCGCGGGAAGACCATGTAGTCCATACGAGACTGGTTGTTAATGATTTCGCACCACAATGCTGTTTGAATGCCCCAAATGCGTTTGCGTATTGGATCGTCAGCTGGCACTTCAGCGAGTGGTTCATAGTTGTAAGCTTTTTCTAGCGGCAACGGGTTGGCCCAATCCACGCCCGGTTCTTCTGGTGCGTAATCTTGGGTCATATCTAGGTAGGTGGTTTGTGCAGGTTGTAGCACCACATCGAAACCTTGGCGCGCGCAGTTCAACGCCGCTTCTTCGCTTAACCACGAATAGATCACTGTGTCTTTGCTAACTTTGTCGCCATGCTGTGCTTCTTCCCAACCCAGCATGCGCTTGCCCAATTTACGAAGTTTGTCTTCGGCATGACGCAAGAAGTGCCCTTGCAACTCTTTGTAGTCGCTGTAACCTTGTTGCTCCATTAGTGCTTGGCACGCAGGGCTTTTTGACCAAACCCCGTTAGGTACTTCATCCGCACCGATATGAACATAAGGCGCAGGGAACAACGCGGAGACTTCTTCCAACACTTTATCGATAAACTCATAGCTCCCCGGCAGAGCTGGGTTAATGACGTTGTCGTTGTAATGCTGAATACTGCGGTATTCGGTGGTATCTTCTGCTTCTACCAATAGGTGTGGTAACGACTTGATGGCAGCTCGGCAGTGGCCTGGTACATCGATTTCAGGGATAACAGTGATGCCTCGTTTCGAAGCAAAGGAAACCACGTCTTTGATGTCTTCTTGAGTGTAAAAACCGCCGTAACACTCAGCAAGGTGCGTGTACTGTGGCTCATTGGTTTCATCCAACCCACGCCATGCGCCAATATCGGTTAGTTGAGGCAATGATTTGATCTCAATTCGCCAACCTTCATCATCGGTAAGGTGCCAATGGAATGTATTGAACTTGTAGTGAGCCAACTGGTTGATCAAACGTTTGACTTGCTCAACGGAGTGAAAATGGCGAGCACAATCTAGCATCATACCGCGGTAACGAAAACGTGGTCGGTCTTTGATTGAACAGCAAACCACTTCCATTGAGGCTGGTTGATCGCCAACTTTGATCAGTTGCAATAACGTTGCACAAGCATGGGTAAAACCAGACGAAGATCCTGCTTCAATTTTGATCGACTCTTCTGCTACCTTCAGCTTGTAAGCGCCTTCATCCAAGGTTGGGTTGCCTTTGAAGATGATCTGACTGCCATTGTCTGATGCGAACTCAAATTGATGAATGCGCTTAAGCTCTTCAAGTAACCACTCTTTAGCTGAATTGGCTAGGTTTGAATAAACCGCAACGCCAGCTTGATGATTAAAGCTAAAGCAGTGATCGCTGACTTCTATATGGTTTGGTTTTGGCAATAAAGGCTGCGCATGCGTCAAGCTGGAAGGGATTTCACTACGTTCACGGTACGGTGAAGCCAATACGATCGGCGTGACATCGACTTGAGCTCGCTGAAGGTTGCCGTTGACTTCAAAGTTGACCAAGGCTTCATTGAATCCATCAGAATAGTAACGGAATGGGTTCGAACCAATACTGAACTCGCAGTAAAAATGATGGTTAGCTGCCAGCACCAACCCTTCTGGTTTGAGGGTGCAGTAGCTGCCAATTTGCTTGAGCTGACCATTCGAAATACTATCCGGCAGAATGTAGCGATCAAAAGCAAAAATCAGGCTCCAATTGTGGAGATCTTGATCGCTCAAATTATGGAAAGTCAGTCCGAAACGGCAGTTTTGCTTTTGCTCTGATAGGACGACGAGATCAACACGATATTCCATATCTACTCCTACGCCGCACTGAGCGAGTAAAGGTTATGTTCAGGTTTACCTGCAAACATAATTGCGCCTTCAATCGCGTCAAACTGTGGCTCAACAACCCATTGCTGAACGGGTGGCGAAAGCCAACGTAAAATACGTTCAGCAATGCTGCCCATTAAACAAATACGCGTTGCGCCGCACTTGTTTAATGCCACGAGAAACATTTCTATATCAGCTGCAGTTTGCTTCAGCATCTCAATTGCTAGTGCATCACCTTGTTCTGCATGTTGGAAAATTGCAGGAGAAAACTGGCCATAATCACGAGGAAGCGCTTGTTTAGACCAAGCCACCACGTTATCGACGTCATTTTCGAAATACGCCATGACGTGTTGTGCTAGAGGCGTTTTCTCTCTGATGCCATCTTCTGCTAACAACACTTGTTGAACTAGGCGAAGCCCCATCACTGCGCCGCCACCTTGATCCGAAATAGGGAATTCGCGACCACCGACAACGTGCTGCTCCAATCCTTTAAGATAGATGCCACAAGAACCCGTTCCTGCGATCATGATTGCGCCATCTTCGCCATTGTGTGCACCAACGCACGCGCCGTAAGCATCAGTATTAAGAGTCATACTGGCAAACGGATGAGGAAGAGACATGAAGGCTTGCCAAGATGCTTTGTGCTCAGCACCTGCAAGGGCTAAGCCGACATGCATCGATGCGAAATCTTGTTGTGTCAGGCCACCTTGCTCGGCAGCCGAAGTGATGGATTCAAGAATCGAAGCCATTGCAATTTCAGCGCCTAGCATGATGTTGGCGCTTCCGCTTTTGGCCTCGCCAAGAAAATTACCTTGTGAATCTTTAATCCTGGCTCGACATGACGTGCCGCCACCATCGATACCAACAAAATACATCCCCATGATTATTGTTCCTTAATATTTTTAGAGGTTGCCAACTGAGAAATATGCTGAGCTTGACTCATTATCGCGAGTAAGTACCAAGCGCCATGCGGGATCCATTGTTCACCCCAGCGCCAGTTTTGTAACATGTCGTCTTTTTGTGCTGGTGGGTTAAAAGCGATGTCTTCCTCGTCTTCAAACCCGCCAGTGATTCCGTTACACACACCGCCTTTAGCATTGAAGAAACCATATTGAGGAAGGTAATCAGGGTTGTTACGACCGTGGCCGTCAAGCATGCACATGTCGTATGGATTTAAGCCTACAATCCAGTTCAATGCATCTTGAGCAAACACGGAAAGTTGTTGCTGTATTTCTTGCGACGCTATATGCGGTTGAGCAAGATACGCCATGGTCGCGAGTGAGCCCAATCGAGCATTCTCGCCTTGCCACCAATAGCCGGATTCATTGTTGTGTGCGACAAAAAATGCATCGCGTTTTGACTCATTTACGCCTTTAACATACTGGCGAGGGTAACCGAATGGGTTGGTCACTTTATTGGATATTTTGATCTCAAACTCACACGCTCGGTTAACGATGCGTTTTACAGATTCTGTCTGTACGGAGTCGTCTTCAATTGATAGATATTCGCACAAGGCAATAACGGGTAGGCCAGCTTCAGCTGCGTGAAAGTATGGACGACTGCCGTCTTGGTTTGCAGACCAAAAGTGTTGAATCTGCTCGTCGCTCATTTGGCGGGCAACTAAGCGTTGTGCCCACCAACGGCTCTCTTCCAAGTAGCGAGTTTCTTTGGTGGCTTTAAACAGTTCTACACTGGCTAGTAGCGCACAGTATTCGTCGATAATGTTTTCTTCACCATCATTGAGGTACTGCGTATTGTGCTCTTTTAAGTGCCAGTAACCATTTTCAGCAGCGTTGCGGTATTTTTGTTGATCGTATTCGCCGTGAACACCTAAACGCGACGCCGCGGCCAGCGCTGCGATGGTTACACCGCCGCCTTGTCGAAAGCCTGCTTGGTAGTCGTCAAATTTGTGACCAAGTTGCGTTTCGTAGGCACAGATTTCTCGTTGCGCAGTATCTTTGCTCCACTTATCAAAGACCGTCATGTAGAAGAAGCCTTTTTCGTTTTGCATACGAACAAGGAAGTCTGCACCGAACAGGGCTTCTTCAATAAGACGTGTACGTGTGAAGGCTGCAATGTCTTCGCTTCCTTCAAGCAATGAAAGCCCTTTTAGGATGTTCCAAACCACCATTGGGGTTTGTTGAGGGTTCAAATAATTAGCGTATGAAAGATGACTTAAATATTTACTAACGTCTCCAGATGCGTCGTACCAGCCTCCGTGTACATCAACCGTTTGGTTGGCGTTGAGCACTGGCACTTGTCGATCTTGTTGATCGAAAATTCCACCACAACGTTGTGATTTGAAGTAGTGGATCACATCCGACAAAGTTTGATCCAACAGAATATGTTCGCCAATGGTGAAAGAGGAAGAGCGCGTATCTTCCACTTGCAGGAAATAGTCGCCTGAATCTGTGAAAGGTGAAAAGTCGATGAGGTAGAAATAGCCCTGATGCCAGTTCGCCACTTTACCCTGTTCTTCAACCGCAAAAGTTGCCACGGTTTGCTCGGTAGTGGCACAAATCAATTGGGCAGTGTAAGAAGACAAGTGTGGTTGTTCGGTCTGGACAATGGCTTTCTTTGGGCCCAGATGTTCATAACCAATGTGGTTAGTCAGTAGCAGCATTCAATGTCTCCGGGAAACGATAAAACAGGAATGGGTCAGGCTGAACCTGACCCTCGTTATAATTAATCTTCAAATAAGTAACAGCGAACAAAGTGGTTCTCAGAAAGCTGAGTGACGCCCGGTAGTCGTTCGCGACATTTATCGGTTGCGTGTACGCAGCGTCCTGCAAATGGGCAGCCGACTGAATCTGGTGTCCAAAGTGGGATTTCCCCTTTGTTGCCTTTCAGCTTCTCGTGAATAGACTTCGATGGATCTGGAACCGCAGATACCAAGAGTTGCGTATATGGGTGCTGAGGATCGTGAATGATTTCCTCAGTATCCCCCCATTCAACCATGTGACCTACGTACATAACCGCGAGATCTTCAGCAATGTAACGCGCCGTTGCGATGTCGTGAGTGATGTAAAGCAGAGACATTTGTTTCTCGAACTTCATCTCTTCCATCAAGTTAAGAACACCAGCACGAATTGACACGTCCAGCATTGATGTTGGCTCATCTGCCAATACCACTTCTGCACCTACAGCGATGTTACGAGCTAGGTTTACACGTTGACGCTGACCGCCAGATAGCTGGTGCGGGAACTTTTGCGCGGTTTCTTTTGGCGGAATCAGACCAACTTGTTCTAGTAGGTCATACACACGCTCTTCCAGTTCCTTTTTGTTGCCTGGTGCAATCTTTTTATGGATCAGCAACGGGCGAGCAATATGGTGAAAGATATTGTGTGTAGGGTTTAGTGAGCCAAATGGGTCCTGCCATACCATTTGTACGCCTTCACGGTATGTCATCAAGTCATGTCGAGAGGTAATATCTTGGATATCACGACCTCTGTATTCGATCACCCCCTCTGTAGGGGCGTACATTTTAGCTATCATTTTAGCGGTAGTAGATTTACCAGAGCCTGATTCACCTACTACTGACAAACCGCGGCTCTTGTACATCTTGAATGACACGTCGTTGATCGCGCGCATTTTTGACTGCTTGATTGAGTTACTATTTAAAGGGAAGTCCTTAACGACATGTTTACCCTCAATCAGCAGTTCGCCGAGTTGTTTGCTCATAATTCTCTCCAGTGTAATTTTGTTCTTAGCTAGCGTTATTTTTTGTTGTTAAACCTTAGCTTGAGCAATCGTGTCGCCGTATAAGTGGCAATTTGAAAAACGACCAGGTTCAATTTGACGCAGCTGAGTTGGTACTCGTGTACAAGCTTCGTGGACGCGGTCGCAGCGAGCTTGGAATCGGCAGCCTTGAGGAATCTCTAATAGATTCAAAGGGTTGCCTGGAATACCAGTTAATTTGGTTTTAGGACCAGTTAGTGGAGGGAAAGAGCTACCCAAACCTTTGGTGTAAGGGTGGTAAGGACTTTCCAGAATTTGCTTAGAAGGGGCAACTTCAATCAACTCACCGGAGTACATAATGCCGATTCGATCCGAGAACTCGACCATGAGTGACAAGTCGTGGGTAATGAAAAGGATCGAGAAGCCGAACTCTTCTTTCAGTGCATAGATTTTTTGTAAGATCTCACGCTGAACCACAACATCGAGTGCCGTCGTTGGCTCATCCATGATGATCATCTTTGGATTGAGAGCCAGAGCAATCGCAATGACTAAGCGCTGGCGCATACCACCAGAAAATTGGTGTGGGTAGTCATTTAAGCGGCTTGGGTGAATATCAACGATTTCCAGCAGACCTTCGGCGCGCTTTTTCGCTTGTTCACGTGTCATGTTGGTGTGGCGCATGATGACATCGCAAAACTGCTCTTCCATCGTAAGCACCGGATTTAATGCGTTCATAGCACTTTGGAACACCATCGACATCTCGCTCCAGCGGAATGATTGCATACGTTCATCGCTGTACTTAATGATGTCTTCACCGTTGAAGATGACCTCACCACCAGTGATGAATGCTGGCGGCTTATGAAGACGCATGAGCGAGAAAGCAACTGTGGATTTACCACAGCCAGATTCACCAGCCAGGCCAAAGACTTCACCAGGCGCAATGTCAAAGCTAACGTTGTTACAGGCGCGGACATCGCCCGCATCTGTGATGTAATCTACGCATAGGTTACGGATAGAAATTAGTGGTGCAGTCATGATTATTTATCTCCGCTCCATAGTGCATTTTGTGGTGCCATTTCAGGCGCGCGCTCTTTCTTGTCTTTCTCTGCCAGTTTCTTCCAGCGTTTCATGCCTTTGTGAGAACGAAGCTGTGGGTTAGCAATTTCATCAACGGCAAAGTTAAGTAGAGCAAGACCAGTCACCAAAAGAGTTAAGGCGATACAAGGTGCTAATACTTCCCACCATGCGCCAATCAACATTGCTGATGAGGTTTGCACGTTGTAAAGCATGATGCCCCAACTGATGGTGTTGGCATCGCCCAGGCCCAAGAACGAGATTACAGCCTCAGTATTGATAGCGAGCATTACTGAGCCGATGAAGCTTGCACCGACAATCGGGATTAGGTTTGGTAAAATTTCAACGAAGATGATGCGGAATGAAGACTCGCCCAATACTTCAGCGGCTTTCACAAACTCTTTCTCGCGCAGAGCCATGGTTTGAGAACGGACAACACGTGCGCCCCACGCCCAAGAGGTACCAGCGATAATCAAGGCAATGGTGAGTGGACCTGCTTCGCCAATAAAGGCTGCCAGTACAAAGAGCAATGGGTATTGAGGGATTACCAGCATGATGTTCATCGCTGCACTCAATATGTCATCCACTTTGCCACCGAAGTAACCTGCCGAGATACCAATGACCGTTGCTAGGAAACATACGATGATGCCAGCACCAAAGCCGACACCCAGCGATACGCGAGCACCGTAAGCCACTTGTGACCAAATATCACGACCCATACGTGAAGTCCCCAGAACGTGATCAGCCTTTTTCGACATAATCAGCGTACGACGATCATCTGCTAGATTTTTAGCTACCCAGCCATCAGGATTATTTTGCGCTTGTTTTACGACAAAGCTAGGGTATTCGTGTGGATTACCGGTTCGCTTGTCTGGCGCATGTTTCGTAAGTAAAGGAGCTGCGATCGCAACGAATACGAATACGGTAACAATACCAAGACCGATTCGAGCGAATGAGTTACCTAAAATAAGTTTGAATAGTTCTTTCATGATTATTTGCCTCCCGTACGTAGGCGAGGGTCTAGAATCATGTACAGCATGTCAGCCATTAAGTTGAAGCACAGCATGAACATCGTCATGATAATTAACTGACCTTGAAGTACTTGGTAGTCACGAGCGTGAATTGCGTTAAGTAGCACGGTGCCTAAACCTGGGTAGTTGAAAATCATCTCGATGATCAATTGACCACCAATGGCCATACCCAAAGACATAGATAGCGCGGTTACACTTGGAAGTAGCGCGTTACGTGCGGCGTAATTGAAGACGACACGGTTCTCGCTCAGCCCTTTGCCTTTCGCCATCGTGATGTAGTCTTCGGCGAGAAGGT
Organism: Vibrio sp. JZG10; assembly: GCF_054064075.1. NCBI lineage: Bacteria > Pseudomonadati > Pseudomonadota > Gammaproteobacteria > Vibrionales > Vibrionaceae > Vibrio > Vibrio sp. JZG10. The sequence goes on along the minus strand of NZ_JBSUGE010000009.1, from coordinate 83,118 downwards.
TGATCATGTTGTTACGCATATTGACGAGGAAGCCGCCGATCTGAACGATGGTTGCACAGAATAGAGGCAGTACTGCGTGGTAACCCACGTTTTTGATGAACTCCCAGCTTGACCAATCAGGGATAGTACCTGGCGTGTAAGCATAGCCAGATGGGAACCATTTTAGGCCGATCGCAAAGGTAAACAGCGCTAACATTGCGATAACCATCTGTGGGATAGCTTGAATGATCAATGTACCAGGCGTTACGAATGCATCGTACTTACTACCACGCTTCCATGCGGCAAAAATGCCGAGTACAGAAGCGATTGAGAAAGAAAGTACAACCGCAGTACCAGCTAGGAAGAGAGACCAGCCAAATGCACTACCTAGTAAAGAGTTAACTGAAAGAGGGTAGAACTGGATTGATGTACCTAGCTCCCAACTTAGAATGTTTTTAATGTACGAAAAGTACTGAATGTAAATCGGCCCATCAACGAAACCGAGCAGTTCTTTCATTGCTGCTATTCGTTCTGGCGTCACCTGTACAGAAGCGTTAGCAAACATCATGGTAACTGGGTCACCAGGCATTGCTCGCGGAATAATAAAGTTTAACGTCGCTGCAACTAAGAGCGCGACAAGATAGAACGACAAACGTCTTAAAAAATAACCCATAACTCACACCTTACTCACCCAGATTTTTTCCCTGTTTCTGGTTTCAGGTCGCTCCTAGCGAAATTTAGAGCGAAAAATCCCCTGACGACGAGCGCCACATATTGGTTTCGTTAACAAGGGATTTTTATAGGCGGCACACGGGATGTATGCCGCTTGAAATGAACTTCTACTTATTTAACTGGTTTTAGGTCCAGCACGTGAAGTAGACGCTCTGGGATACCAGCCCAAATGTTTGGACGGCCCTTAGGATTTTCTTCGTTCCACCAACCAGTGAAGCGAGTTGTGTTGTATTGATACATGTACGCGCCAGATAGCACAGGAATGGTTACTTGGTCCTGAGCAATAATCTTCTGGATACCATGAGCGATTTCTAGCTGTTCTTGCTTATCAGCGGTTTTGTAGAAGCTGTTAAGAAGACCGTCTAACTTATCGTTCTTGTAGAAGTGCATTGCAAAGCGAGGCATACCGTCACCAGACTGTAGCTTCGAGTTGTAGCCGCTGTCCCAGTACAAGTGTGGATCCGCACCGTGGAAGTAGTTGGTGTAAGCAACGTCGTATGTACCTTCTAGCATTGCTTGGTTGTATACCGAGAAATCTGGAGTACGAGCACGTGCTTTAATGCCTACTTCTGCTAGTTGCTCAACAGCTAGTTGTACAGTGTTGTTAAAGTCAGTCCAACCGTTTGGCGATTGAATGAGAAGCTCGAAAGACTTGCCAGATGGTGTATCTACAAAGCCATCTTTGTTTACATCTTTGAAGCCTGCTTTAGCAAGAAGCTTTTTCGCACCTTCGGCGTTGTATGTGTTGTAACCTTTGTACTTGTTGTGCGTCTCTTCGTCAGACCAAGCTTCGAATGCGTAGCCTAGACCTGAAGCAAAGTCATTTACTGTACCGCCACCGTAGAATGCAATGTCGATAATCGTTTGACGGTCTAGCGCCATAGAGAACGCACGACGGAAGTCAACGTTAGTAAGTGCTTCGTTTTTCGCCGCGTCTGGGTTTTTGAAGTTCACTACAAACGCTTGAGTACCCGCTGGTGGGTACCAGTAGTGGTGATTCGGACTTGCTGCAGCGTAAGTGCGGTCGATGTCTGGTACGAATGAAGACGTCCAGTCCATTTCGCCGTTAACGATTTTGCCCAAGAATTGGTCGTTGTTCGCGATTTGTGGCACTCGTAGACAGTCTACATCTAGGTTATCAGCATCCCAGTAATTCGGGTTCTCACACTGAATGTATAGTTGCGGTGTAAAAGTGTCGATTTCGGTAAATGGACCACTACCTACAGGATTTTCGTTTGTGAATGTTGCTGGATCTTTCACTTTGCTCCATACGTGCTTAGGTACAACTGGTACTTTCGCAATTTCGTAAGGAACGTTTGAGTTTGCTTCGCTTAGACGGAATTTAACTTTGTAGTCGTTAACTTTCTCTACGCCAGTAACCCAAGAGTTGATACCAGATTGGTCTAGCTCTGGCTTCTCTTTAACTAGGTTGAAAGAATAAACTACGTCATCAGCGGTAAACGCTTTGCCGTCAGACCATTTTACGCCCTTACGAATATCGAAGGTCACGCTCATTAGGTCATCAGCCATGGTAAAGTTTTCTGCTAGACGAAATACTGGCGTGTTACCGTGCATTTCGTTAAAAACAACGAGCGGCTCGTAAATAAAGTCGGTTGTTGTGTGCAGGTTAGTTGCACCCAAGAAAGGGTTAAAGTTACGAACGAAAGTTGTAAACTCTTTAGGGTGGATAGTCAGTTCACTGCGTTCAGCCGCAGTAGCTACCGATGCAAAACCTGTAGTAGCCGTTGCAATAATTGCTGTTGCTAGTGCTGTTTTTTTAATATTGGCAAGCATAGCTGTTCCTTACTATTTGCTTTCATTTCACTAAATGGAATTGAATGTCATCAATTGATAAACACTCTCCAAGACCTACCTCTTGTTTATGCATTACTCATTACAACATTGAGTTTCGCCAAGAGTGGCCTGTAGGCCTTAGGCAGGAGTAAGAAAACACCTTATCCATAAAATAATCAAACTCGATTCTCGTTAAAAACGTTAAAATATCGTCACTCTCCGTTATAAACGTTATTTTGGCTAAATTTGACTAGAGATAGACCAAAAAATAAACGTTGATATTCGTCGCAGTTTATATCCTCATTAATAGTGAGTGTTAGTAATTGCTAACCTATAATCTATTTAAAATAAAAGCCTTATGATTCTCTTCCTGGTTCGGAGATCTCGCTCACATGCAGAAAATGTGTTAATTAATTAGCTAAAAATTAATCTGCCGTTCTGTTGTGATTGAGTTCGCAATCTCTGTCAATTGTTGGTTAAAAACCGTTTGTTATCTGAAAAATAGTCTCTTTTATCGACAGTTTTCTCTCATTTATTGCTCTTTTTTTATTGTGAAAATGAAGTGTTTTATTCGCTCGACTCAACCTAGTTTGGGTAAGTTATATCGATAGAAGCGTATGTTTGGAATGCCTACCATGAACAACTTTGTCCAGAGGCTTATTCGGCATTTTAATGTGGTAACGGTAGAGAGTCGCTGTATTGTTCGTCTTTAGAGAAAGAGAAGGCTTGGATAATAAAAAGCCCAGCGTATGCGCTGGGCTAGTTTTTGATAGGTATTAGCTGGTCAACAGTCGCTGTAGTTTATCTCGTTGAGCTTCGATGTACGCACGCTCAGGACTCTGTTCTTTACAGTGTTCAAGGATGAATTCTATCGAGCTCAATACCGTTCTCCAACGTGGCGTTTTTGGCAGCGTTTCTATACGCATGTATTTATCCAAAGTGCGTGTTTGCAGAGTGCTACGGTCAAGATAAACGCGCCATAAGCCACTTTGTTCGGCAAATGCGAATTTACTTTCACCAGTGACTGACTCCCAATACTCTAAGGCATGTGTCATTGCGTCGACCAGAATTTCTCGCATTAGCTCTTGTTTGTCTTTTTTGTTACCAAGCGCTTTGTCTGCAAGGCGTGTAAACTCTCCACCGAGTTCTTTCAGCTTCTGCAGTTGGTCTTTATCGCCATCAAAAGCATAACTTGAAAGCACCTCTACTGCGGTTTCTAGGTTGTGTATGCGAGCGGCATTGGCTCCTCCGCCAACATTAAAGATATACATGACATCTAAGCCTGAGCCTTCAGGTAGTTTAAGAATGTCTGCTTCGATGTTTTGACGAATATCTTCAATATAGATATCAATCTTGCCACAGTAATGAGGTTGTTTGACGGTCAGATACTTAGGTGCAATCAACTCATCGGCAGATGAACGTTTTAATTGTTCTAAGTTACGCTTGAATAGCTTGCAAGCAGCTTCATTAGCAAACCGGATACGTTTATCTTCACGCAAACAGATAATCGCTTCAGGAGCCGATTCCAGTTGTTCCAACAATCGCCCTTGAGTTTCTAATAAGCTTGCCTCTACAGCCGCTCGTTGGCGAAGTTCAGATTCAAGTATCTTATTCTCCATGTGGCGCATTTCAGCTTGGCTTGCCGTTAAGTGCGCTTGGATGCGCGCAGCTAGCTCTTGTTTATTGAATGGCTTAGATAAATAGTCGTTGGCTCCTGCTTCAAAGCCTCGTACACGATCTTCTGTTTGACTAAGCGCGGTGAGCATAATGATAGGTAGCTCGGCATGGTCATAAGTTTCACGTAATTCACTGCAGACTTGATAGCCGCTCATGCCTGGCATCATGATATCCAATAACAGGAGTTCCGGTTTTTCCTGCTCAACGAGTGCTAATGTTTCTGGTCCATCAGAGACGGTACGTACGCGATAGCCCTCTAAACGTAAGAAGCTCTCAAGCACACGCAGGTTTACTGGCTCATCGTCAGCGACATACAGTAACGGGCCGTCTGGATTCTCTGGCAGTGATAAGTCTTCATTGTTCTCTACATCGATTTCAGGAATCTGGAAGTGTCCGTGTGCTGCAAGGGTTTGAGTTGTTTGGATCTCTTCTTCACTGGCAAGTGGTAACGTGAAACTGAAGGTGGTGCCGACCATAGGCTGGCTGCTGACGTATAACGAGCCACCCATCAACTCAATCAATTGACGGCTAATCGAAAGCCCGAGCCCCGCACCTTGACGATAGCGACTTGCGTCTTGTCCTGCTTGGATAAGTGGCTCGAAAATATGTTCAAGATGTTCTGCGGGAATACCTTGCCCAGTATCCACAACTTGCACACGAACATGATCATCAACCACATTGGCGGAGATAACGATTTTACCTTCTGAGGTGTACTTAATCGCATTACCGATCAGGTTATATAACACTTGTTCAAGGCGTTGAGGATCGGCAGACACCGCTTTCAAATCCGCTGGTACTTGGTTGATGATACGGATGGTTTTATTTCCGAGTAAATGGCTGGAAAGCTCTAGTACCAGTCGCGTTGCACTGGCTAAACTCACCGCTGACTTCTGGATATCCATGCTTCCGTAACGCATTTTATGATAATCCAATAAGTCATCAACAAGGTTTGCGAGACGTTGCCCACTTTTAATGATGATATCAAGCTGATATTTTTGGCTAGCAGGAATAGCACCGTTAGCGCCGGACGCTAAAGTCTCAGCGATTCCGACCATGCCGTGCAATGGTGTGCGGAGTTCATGAGAAGTGGTGGCTAAGAACTCATCTTTAAGTTTGTCGGCCAATTGCAGTTCATCATTTTGTTTTTGAATGATCTGGATGTTGCTCTCGAGCTCTTCATTTTGCTTCTTAATGGTTTGAATTTTCTCTCGAATAGAGCGTTGCATTCGTTCAAAACTCAGCGCAAGACGGCCAATTTCATCTTTGCGAACCGTATTAAAGGTGGTGTCATCAAGATCTCCGGCAGACACTTTTTCGGCAGCCCAAGTTAACTTCAGCAACGGAGAAGTAATAAAGTTTGATAAATAATGGGAAGCGATTACCACTAGAATGATGGCGATCAGCATGGCGATAACAAACAGTTTTTCGAGTTGATGAATACGAGCGAAAGCTTCGTTTTCTGGTAATTGCACGACGAGTGCCCAAATAACACCACGCGTCTCAATCGGTGCATAAGCAGCGATGATCTCTTCACCTAAACCGTTCGTGTAAGTGCCGACGCCAAATGCACCAGAGAGTGCTTTATCGATCACTTCTAAGCTGTTCTTAATGTCATCTTGCTTGGTGTTAATTGTGCGAGGTTGGTGATCATTTCCAACCAGTAAGGTGTTAATGGATGACTCTCGGTTGGCGTCTGCGGCTAACTTCGTGATGCCATTATTTGGTAAGCGGAACATAGCATAGCTGTGTAGGTAGCCTTGCTGAACAATTGGAGCACCTAACCAAGCGACTTGTTTACCACCTTCCAGTTCGAAATCAGACACAATAACAGGGGTGTAGTCTTCATTCACCTTACGGCGTTCAGTGACGTCATCAGCTAGACGCTTGAAGGTTTTGCCAAGTGCTGAGTCTTTGTAGGGACCTGATAATAAGTTTGTTCCGTAGTTATCGTCTTTGTTGATCGAGTAGGTGACATTACCGTTGATATCGACCAGCAAAATATCATTAAAATCAGAGCGCTTGAGGAGCTCCAAGTAGGCCCAGTGGTAACGTTTATGTAAGAGTCGGTAACGTTCACTTCCGACATAGTTGGAAGACTCGGGTAACGTTGACGTTTTGATTTGATCTCCGCTGCCTTCAATGTAGCGCTGTTGGGCATTTTTACGAGATTCTTCAATGTCATTACCTAAACGACTAAAAGCATTGACGAGACCGTAGAATCGACCACCACTGGCGTAAGCCAGTTCAGAGCGCACAAAGCCCATGACTTCGGTTTCCCGCGCCTCAAAGTAGTCGATAATTTGCTGTTGTTTTGTATCTCGAACAGACAACAAGTGTGAGGTGCTTTGTTCTTGCAGATCTTTACTGTGGGACTGTAGGAAAAAGATCGCAGTAATAGTAAGAGGTGTGATACTGAGCACCAGAAATGCGGTCATCAGTGTACTCTGAAGGCGCTTAAATTTCTGTTTTTTGTAGAATTTAAACATGGATAAGATTACAACTCATAAAGGGCAGTTCTAAAATGTACTTCGCTGCCGAGGTTCTCGTTAAAAACGGATAAGAAGTTCAACTAGATAGAATTAACAAAATTAACGAGTTTTTTTTCTTTGACAAGAAAGTTAGTTGTAAAGCGTGCAGGGTGACGCAGTTTTTCTTATGAGTGTTGAGTTTTTGAGAAAAAATCGCGCAGGTTTGTACCTGCGCGAGGGAAGATTATGACTTTTTCGCGTAGTAGATAGAAAACTTATTGGTCTTATTTAGCGTCTCGCAATTATTAAACGCTCGCTCAATAATTGGTGGATATTTTAAGAAGCTATTCGCGACAATGATCATTTCACCATGGTTATCGAGATACTTTGGAGCCTGACCCAAGAGTGTTTCTGCTGCGTTGTAGTTCGTATCCAAACCACTGTGGAAAGGTGGGTTACTGATGATAAAACGATAATCGTCGGCAGTGTCTGAGTAAATATCAGAGGCGAATACATGGCCGGTTAATCCATTGGCTTTTAGTGTGGCTTGACTCGATGTGATGGCATACGCGTTAATGTCACACATCTCAATCGCAATTTCCGGATTGGCTTTTGCCATGAAAGCACCTAACACCCCAGCACCACATCCAAAGTCGAGGACTTTACCTGATAGAGTAGGTAGGGTTTCGAGTAATAGGCGGCTACCTAAATCGAATTCGCCATGACTGAATACTCCAGGCAAGCTCTTAACAGTTAGTGATTGCTCACCAAGTGTGACCGTATAGGTTTTAAACCAGTCTGCTTGATTGAACGGCTTTGGTTCATTGAGGCAAGTGCCCCAGTAAAATGAACAGCGACGAGCGGAATCGTATTTATTGACCGGGCCATACTCTTTGAACATCTTCTCGATGCTTTTAACACCTGAGCGGTTTTCGCCAACCACTACAATTTCAGTGTTCACGCCTAGTTTCGCCATCAACATCGCCAGAAGGTATTCGGCTTCGGCTTTGGCTTTAGGCCAGTACAAAAGCACCATGTCTGCTTGTGTCTCAGTATTAAACTCAGAACCAAAATGGCTTTTAACCTTGTTATGAGTGCGAATTTGACGGTAGAAGCTGTAGTTTGAAGTGAAGACTTCCACAGATTCACAGTGTTTGGTCAGTTCAAGTGGAAAGAGATCTTCGACTTCACCTGCAACTAAAACATGTTTTCCGTTGAAGTACTCGAGCTGACGCTGAGCTATTTGGCTAGGAGCGATATAAGCAGACATAAATTGGGTTCATCAGAAATAATTGGGGCAGATTTTCGCACAATCTGCCCCAAGCTTGAAGTGATTAAGCTGTGACTAGCTGTTGTCTTGCTGGTTGAGGAAGTCTTTGAATTCTTCTTCGTAGATATTAAACAGTACCATTGTCACGGCAAAAATCAGTGGACCGTAAATTAGGCCGATCAATCCAAACAGGTGCAGACCACCCAGTAACGAGAAGAAAATCATTAGGGTGTTCATGCCTGCGCTGCCTTGCATTAGCAGCGGACGCAATAGGTTATCAATAGAACCAACGACGACCACACTCCACACCGTCAAGAAGATAGCCCAAGTCATATCGCCTGTTAAGAACAAGTACGCCGCTGCAGGAATCCAGATTAGTGCGGTTCCGACCACTGGGATGAATGATGCAAAGCCCATCATCGTTCCCCAGAATAACCCCGGGAAGCCAGCAAGCCACATACCGATACCGCCAGCCAGACCTTGAGCAATCGCTGTCATGAATGAGCCCATCACGGCTGATTTAGAAACTTGCTCTATCTCTGTCAATATGCGGTCTTCTTGGCTACGTGAGAGTGGCAGAATATGACGAATCGCAGAGATAATTTTGTCGTGGTCACGAAGCAGAAAAAACAGCACAAACAGCATCAGGAAGAAGTTCATCAGGAAGTTGGTGGCGTCTCCTAAAATTTTGGCACTGATAGCAACTAGGTTAGAGCCAAACGATGTGGCAAATTGACCAATTTTTTCCGCAATGGCTTTTGGCTCGATTTTATCGAAAGGTAAGTACTCATTAACTATAGCTAAACCTTTGATAACGAAAGGATGTTGGAATATATCTTGGATGCCGCCATTAGTGACCCAGTTGTACGTATTTTGTGAAAAAACAGAGCCTTGTTGAACAATGGCTGCAAACACAAATAGCAGTGGGATAACGATAATAAACGTCAAGACGACACATGACAGCAGTGCGGCCATATTGGGGTGCTTGGGAATTTTTCGCTCAAACCATTCGTGTACCGGAAACATGAGCAAAGAAATGATAAAAGCCATCACAATGGAATTGATGTATGGCTCAACCAATAAGTAGCAAGCAAAAGCAGCGGCGAGTAAAGAGACCATTAGCACTCGGTGACTCGACGTTATTTTTACATTATTTGGCATGAGATTAGTCCAACTTACAGGTGACGTTTACGGTTTGCGCCTTCAAAGATGGCGTTGAACCTTTATTACTTTGCACTCTTAACTCTTTCAAGCTTATGACAATGCCGAATTAGAGCAGAGCAATATACCTTGTTATAATGACCACAAATCAGTCGGTTATCAATCAAGAGATGAACTATGGGTTGTTGCAACGGTGATAAAAAGTGTCAAACCGAGAAAAAAGCCAAACGAATACCGTGGTTTGGCATTGTTATTGGTGTTTTAGCAGTATTGGTTATATTGAATTGGCAATAAAAAAGGACCGTGATAGTCCTTTTTAAATTAGTTATCGCAGCTTTTAAGCGATTATTTTGCTTCTTCTGCAAGAGTTGCAAAACAGCGGTCAGCTGCTTCTAGCGTGGCATCGATTTCTTTTGAACCGTGAGCAAGGGAAGTAAAGCTCGCTTCGAACGCTGAAGGCGCTAGGTAGACACCGTGTTTGAGCATTAAGTGGAAGAAGCGCTTGAAGCGTTCCACATCGCACTTCGTTACGTCTTCGTAGCAAGTCACTTTTTCTTGGTCAGTGAAGAAGAAGCCGAACATGCCGCCCACTTGGTTCACAACCAGAGGAATACCGTGTTTCTCTGCTAGAGACTTAAAGCCATCTGCTAGTTGTTTGGTTTTTGAAGCTAGGCGTTTTTCGTTGCCTTCTTCTTTTAGAAGGTTCAAACATGCATAGCCTGCAGCCATTGCGACAGGGTTGCCAGAAAGCGTACCTGCTTGGTAAACCGGACCCGTTGGCGCAACGTATTGCATTACTTCTTTACGACCACCGAAAGCACCCACTGGCATACCACCACCGATCACTTTACCCAGTGTCGTTAAGTCTGGCTTGATGTTGTAGTGCGCTTGTGCGCCACCAAGTGCCACGCGGAAGCCTGTCATTACTTCATCAAAAATCAGTAGGGCGCCTTCTTGATCACAGATTTCACGTAGACCTTCGTGGAAGCCTTCCACTGGTGGGATACAGTTCATGTTGCCTGCAACTGGCTCAACGATGATACAAGCGATTTCGCCTTTGTTAGCAGCGAATAGCTCGCGTACAGAATCTAGGTCGTTGAATGTTGCTGTTAGCGTGTGCTTAGCAAAATCTGCAGGAACGCCAGGAGAGCTTGGTTGACCAAGAGTCAATGCGCCAGAGCCCGCTTTAACTAGCAAGCTGTCAGCGTGGCCGTGGTAACAACCTTCAAATTTCATGATCTTGTCGCGACCAGTGAAGCCACGTGCAAGGCGAATCGCGCTCATAGTCGCTTCGGTACCAGAACTTACCATGCGGATTTGCTCCATTGATGGAACAAGTTCAGAAACTAACTCTGCCATCGCGATTTCAAGTTCTGTTGGCGCACCGAAGCTAAGGCCGCGTTGCGCTGCGTCAATGACGGCTTCGCGGATAACCGCGTGGTTGTGGCCAAGAATCATTGGACCCCAAGAGCCAACGTAATCAATGTACGCTTTACCATCGGCATCAAAAATCAGTGGACCGTCTGCTCGTTCGATAAATAGCGGAGAGCCGCCAACGCCGTTGAATGCACGAACTGGTGAATTGACACCGCCAGGGATGGTTTGCTGAGCTTTTTGATACAGCTCTGATGATTTGGTCATGGGGTTATCCTCTTTTGATTGCTCGGACCAAGTGGAGCGCATTGTACCTAGCTATAATCAAGTTAGAAACGTTTTGCTTAATTTATGTGTTGTTTCGCAGTGTAATCTTATATATCCGCATCTGTTATAAAGAATCGGCGGTGAATACTTGAACGAGTTTGTCAGGTATTGGATAATCGTCTCAATTAGCACAAATTTGACGTCTTGCTTCAGGCTTGACGCATTACACGAGTGAGAGAGGTCTTCGTGAGCGAAGTAAACGTACCATTATCTTTTTCTGACGCAGCAGCATCTCGCGTTAAAGCATTGATTGCTGAAGAAGAAAACCCAGCATTGAAACTGCGCGTATACATTACTGGTGGCGGCTGTAGCGGCTTCCAATACGGCTTTACTTTTGATGAAAATGTAAACGAAGGCGATACGACAATCGTAAACAGTGGTGTAACACTGGTTGTAGACCCTATGAGTCTGCAATATCTCGTTGGCGGCATTGTTGACTACACAGAAGGGTTAGAAGGAGCGCGCTTCTTTGTAAACAACCCAAATGCAACGACAACATGTGGTTGTGGTGCATCGTTCAGTGTGTAATTAACACCAATCAGGCAGCCAGTGGCTGCCTGAACTTTACGTAGAAGGATGTCACGTAAAGTCGCTCTCGCAGAATATGCAGAGAAATAATAAAAAGGACTTTATATGTCTGGATCGTCTTTCGGACGTCGCATTGTCGAGCGCCCGTGGCTAGTATCTCTTATCCTCATATTGCTTCTTGTTGCATGGCTGGCAATCGGTCAACTGAAAGCACAAGATGATAATCTCAATTCTTCATCCTCTTCAACGAACACCACGCCACTTGCAAAGGTGATGTTCGACACCTTTATTGCTGAACCCACAAGTAAAACCATCGAACTGTATGGGCGGACTGCACCCAATCGTCAAGCGCGCCTTGGCGCTGAAGTCGCCGGTAAAATAGTCAGCCTCAATATAGAAAAAGGTCAAACAGTCAAGCAGGGGCAAGTGATCGCAAGCATCGACAAGCGCGATCTTGGTATTCAGCTCAAGCGGGCTCAGGCGATGCTGTTGGTTAAAGAGAAAGAGTTTAATGCAGCTCAGTCGCTAAAAAGTCGCGGACTACAAGGCGAAGTTGCGTTTGCGACAGCACAAGCGGCATTGGTGGATGCTCGAGCGAACTTGAGTAACGTGCAAACGGCATTAAGAAATACCGAGGTGAAAGCACCATTCGATGGCATTGTTGATCACCACTTTGTTGAGTTAGGAGACTTTGTAGGGATTGGCGATCCTATTGCGACGGTTATTGATTTGGACACTTTGGTGATTGAAGCCGATGTCAGTGAGCGGCATATACAATACCTTAAGGAAGGCCTACAAGCCGATGTAAGAACCATTAACCAACAGCATTATCAAGGTCGGGTACGCTACATTGGGCGTGTTTCTTCTGTTTCTACTAACACCTTTCCAATTGAAATCGAAATTGATAACCAAGACGCAAGAATTCCGGCCGGTATGAGCGCTGAAGTACAGCTGCCGTTGAGTGAAGTGTTGGCGGTAAAGATTACGGCTGCAATGCTAGCACTCGATGAAGAAGGTAATTTAGGTGTTAAAACACTGCGTAATGAGCATGTTGAGTTTGTTCCGATTCAGCTCATTAAGGCCGAGGATGATGGTGTTTGGCTCTCTGGGTTAGGAGAGCGAGCCGATATTATCGTGCTGGGGCAAGGGTTTGTTCGCGATGGCGATCAAGTACTGGCCAACAAAGTTGATGACGTAGTTGTTGAAGCGGCTAGTGAGCAGTAAGGAGCACTTATGTACACTCTGATTGATGCTGCGTTATTCCGCGCTCGCACCATGCTGACATTATTGGTGATGATCTTAATTGCCGGTGTCATTACTTACGTCACAATTCCCAAGGAGTCGAGCCCTGATATTACCATTCCTATTATCTACGTTTCCGTTGGACATCAAGGCATTTCTCCCGTCGATGCCGAGCGTTTATTAGTTCGCCCAATAGAGCAAGAGTTGCGCTCTATTGAAGGCGTAAAAGAGATGACCTCTGTGGCATCAGAAGGTCATGCTTCGGTGACGCTGGAATTTAGTGTTGGAGTGGATCTTGATAAAGCGATGGCAGATGTCCGAGACGCCGTTGATCTTGCGAAGCCAAAATTACCAGAGGACAGTGATGAGCCAACGGTAAATGAAGTCACGTTTGCATCTGAAGAGCCTGTTTTGACTGTTGTTCTATATGGCACCGTACCAGAGCGGACCATTGTACAGATTGCCAGAACGCTACGTGATCGTTTGGAGAGTTTCCGTCAGGTTCTTGAGGTTGAAATCGCAGGGGATCGTGAAGACATCGTGGAGATAGTTGTCGATCCGCTATTGATGGAAAGCTACGGTCTCGATCAAGCGGATATTTATAATTTAATCGCCTTGAATAACCGAGTGGTTGCAGCGGGATTTGTCGATACTGGGTATGGACGCTTTTCGGTAAAAGTCCCATCGGTGTTTGATTCACTGAAAGATGTGCTTGAACTGCCAATCAAAGTGAATGGCAAAGAGGTGATCACCTTTGGCGATGTGGCGACAGTACGACGTGCATTTCGCGATCCTGAAAGTTTTGCTCGTTTAGATGGTGAATCTGCCATCGTTTTGGACGTAAAAAAACGGGCAGGGGAAAACATCATTGAAACGGTCGAGCTGGTAAAAGAAGTACTGGCTCAGGGACAACAACGAGCCGAGTGGCCCGACAATTTGCAAGTCAAATACACTTGGGATCAATCCGACGATGTCAAATTGATGCTCAGTGATCTACAAAACAATATCTTATCCGCAATTATCCTCGTCGTGATCGTCATTATTGCTATATTGGGGGTTAGGACCGCGCTTCTCGTAGGTATTTCTATTCCGGGATCGTTCTTGACTGGGTTGTTGGTGTTATCGGTATTTGGGTTGACGGTCAATATCGTCGTACTGTTTGCCTTAATTATGGCGGTGGGCATGTTGGTGGATGGTGCCATTGTGGTGACAGAGTTTGCTGACAGGCGCATGCAAGAAGGTACGCTACGTAAAGAAGCCTATCGAGATGCAGCAAAGCGGATGGCATGGCCAATTACCGCATCCACTGCAACCACATTGGCTGCGTTTGCTCCGTTACTTTTCTGGCCAGACATCACAGGTGAGTTCATGAAGTACTTACCACTTACTTTAATTGCTACCTTGGCCGCTTCGCTGATGATGGCTTTACTGTTCGTTCCTGTCATCGGTGGGATCATTGGCAAGCCTCAAGTAGTCAATCAGAAAGCTCAGCGAGAAATGGTTGAGCTGCATAACGGCAACTTTGAAAAAGCGACAGGCATTACCAAGCTTTATTACCAGACTCTGTCGGTGGCGATTCGTCACCCATGGAAAGTATTACTCAGCGCGATACTGCTAGCGGCAGGTGTCGGTTTTACCTACAACAAAGCTGGCTTGGGCGCAGAGTTTTTCCCTGAAGTGGACCCTGCCTTTTTTACCGTTAAAGTTCGCTCTTATGGTGACCTGTCTATTCACGAAAAAGACGTTGTTATGCGCGAAATCGAGAAGGTGATGCTCGGTCATGACGAGTTTGAAAGTGTCTACACGCGCACGGGGTCGAGCGATAATGGGGACGAGATTGGCCAGATTCAAATAACGCCTGTGGATTGGCAGTATCGACGCAAAGTGAAAACCATTATTGAGGAACTAAAAGAGACGACAGACCGCTTTTATGGTGTTGAACTTGAATATAAATTCCCGGACGCAGGACCGCCTGTCGAGCATGATCTCGTGATTGAAGTGTCATCACGAAATTTGAGTGTTAGTGCGTTAGATGAAGCAGCCAAAAAAGTACGACATTGGGCTGATGGTAATCCTGCACTGACCAACTTGAGTGATACCACTAATAAGGAAGGGATTGATTGGCAAATTGATATCCAGCGAGATGACGCCTCTCGCTTTGCAGCGGATGCTACTTTAGTCGGGAATACCGTCCAGTTTGTTACGAACGGCTTGAAAATAGGCGATTATTTGCCCGATGATGCGGATGAAGAAGTCGATATTTTGGTGCGCTATCCGCAAGATAAGCGCGACATAGGTCGATTTGATCAACTGAGAGTGAAAACGGCAGCTGGTCTGGTACCGATTACGAATTTTGCTCAAATCAAACCAGATCATAAGCAAGACACTATTCGTCGGGTCGACGGTCATCGAGTTATCAATATTAAAGCGGATATGGTGGAAGGTTACAATTTGGCGCTTGAGTTACCTAAGATTGCCGCTGGAATGGAACAGCTCGACTTACCGGAAGGCATTGAATATAAGATTCGGGGTCAAAATGAAGAGCAAGAAAACTCATCAGCATTCTTGCAAAATGCTTTTATTGTCGCGCTTGGTGTGATGGCTTTGATTTTAATTACGCAGTTTAATAGCTTTTATCAAGCTTTCTTAATCCTTAGTGCAGTGCTGTTTTCTACCGTTGGTGTCTTCGCTGGGTTGCTTATTTTCCAAAAGCCATTTGGTATCATTATGTCGGGAATTGGAGTGATTGCGTTGGCTGGTATCGTGGTAAACAACAATATTGTTTTAATCGATACTTATAATCAGATGCGTAAACGTGGTTTAGAAAAATCTGAGGCTATTTTACGCACAGGTGTGCAGCGTTTAAGACCCGTTTTACTCACGACGGTGACCACCATACTAGGCTTATTGCCAATGGTGCTAGAAATGAACATCGACTTAGTTAACCAAAAAGTGGAATTTGGCGCGCCAAGCACTCAATGGTGGTCTCAACTTGCGACGGCTGTCGCGGGTGGATTGGCGTTTGCGACTTTGCTAACACTGGTTCTGACACCATGCTTGCTCATGCTCGGGAGAGAGCATCACTCCGAAAAGTAAGCTTCATCGTAATGATATTAAAGAAACAAAAAGGGCAGCTGAGCTGCCCTTTTCAATACATCAATTTACTTCATTGCTAACAGTTTGCTGTAGCGCTCAAGTTTGTCCATGCTAATTTTTGCGTTTGCCATGAAAGTTTGTCTTGCTTTGCCTGTTAGGGATTTAGATTGTGGCAAATTCACCGTACGCGGGTTTTTGTGGACACCATTCACAAGGAACTCATAGTGCAAGTGAGGGCCTGTTACACGACCTGTTCCGCCAAGCGTACCAATGGTTTGACCTTGCTTAACGCGTTGACCAGCTCGTACTGTACGTTTAGTTAAGTGCAGGTACTTGGTAATGTAAGTATTGCTATGTTTAATGAAAACGTAGTTACCATTAAATTTGTTGTAAGACGATTTTTGAACGACACCATCGCCAGCCGCCCAAATCGGGGTGCCCACTGGTGCAGCATAGTCCGTGCCTCTATGAGGACGAACGCGTCCTGTTACAGGGTGTAAGCGGCGTGGGTTGAAGTTAGACGAAACTCGACGGAAATCCAACGGCGCGCGCAAGAACGCTTTTTTCATTGCTCGTCCATTTTCGTCGTAATACTTGCCACTTTTCTGATCCAGTATTGCAGTGAAGGTATCGCCTTGGTTTTTAAATATCGCAGCAATGATTTTTCCGCGGCCGATTACTTCACCTTCTACCACTTCCTCTTGGTAAAGCACTCGGAAGCTGTCGTTTTTACGAATATCTAAAGCAAAGTCGATATCCCAGCCAAATATGCCGGCCAGTTCCATGATTTGGTTGCCATTTAATCCTGAAGAGATTCCCGCATTCCAAAAGTTTGATTTGATGGTGGCTTCAGCGTAGTTGTACTGGAAGTCGACTTCTTTTTTATCGACTTCTGAGACGTATTTGCCGTCTTTTAACGTGATACGAAAAGTTTCGAATGCGCTTAATGTTCTTCTTAACTGTACTAAGTCGTTGTTTTCATCAAAACCGAATTGCAATCGATCGCCAGGTCGAAGTCGGGTTAATTGCTTTTCCACTTCTTTGTCTGATGAGACAAGCTCATGCAATAGACGGGCAGAAAGCCCCACGCGACTAAACAAGATGGCGGCACTCTCACCATTTTTCACTTTGTACGTTTCCCAACGCAGTACAGCGGGGGACGCTGGAGACGAACTGTTTAGTGCACTGAGTTCTAGGGAAACTGGCACAGGATAATGTTGACCAACTTTTAATCGGCTCTGCTGTGGGTCTAGGTCTTGCGGATCAGGTAAAAAGAAGAGCGCGAAGATAATCAGCGCACTAAAAAAACCGATCAATACTTTGTGCAAGAGTGGAAGTCGGACAAAAATCGAATGCATGAGGTACTTGATTGCTAAATTAAACGGAAAAATTCACAACTACCTAGTCTAACGTGTTTCAAAATGCATCGCTATTCAAGTAATATGTTCAGCTATTATATTTTTGCCAAATCTGTGGGAGTGAACAAGAATGGCGAGCATTGAAGCTGCACTAGCCGAGATTAAGCGCGGTGTTGAAGAGCTGATTCCAGAAGAAGAGCTTATCGCAAAACTAAAAGAAGACCGTCCTCTACGTATTAAATTGGGTGCGGATCCTACGGCTCCAGATATTCACCTAGGTCATACGGTTATTTTCAATAAGCTTCGCTTGTTCCAAGAGCTAGGTCATGAGGTGACGTTCCTAATTGGTGACTTCACTGCAATGGTTGGTGACCCAACAGGTAAAAACACAACACGTCCACCGCTAAGCCGCGAAGACGTATTGCGTAATGCAGAAACTTACAAAGAGCAGGTATTCAAAATTCTAGACCCTGCAAAAACTAAGATTCAGTTCAACTCTGAGTGGTTATCTGAGCTTGGTGCAGAAGGTATGATTCGTCTTGCTGCAAACCAAACTGTTGCTCGTATGCTAGAGCGTGATGACTTTAAAAAGCGTTACGCGGGTGGTCAGCCAATTGCTATTCATGAGTTCATGTACCCACTTCTACAAGGTTGGGACTCAGTAGCAATGGAAACTGACGTTGAGCTTGGTGGTACTGACCAGAAGTTCAACCTGCTAATGGGTCGTGAACTGCAAAAGTCTCACGGTCAAAAACCACAGGTTGTACTGATGATGCCTCTTCTAGTGGGCCTTGATGGCGAGAAGAAGATGTCTAAGTCAGCAAACAACTACATCGGTATCAGCGAAGCGCCAAGCGAGATGTTTGGTAAAATCATGTCTATTTCTGATGACCTAATGTGGAGCTACTACGAGCTGCTATCTTTCCGCCCTCTGGAAGAGATTGCTCAATTCAAAGCTGATGTAGAAGCGGGCAAAAACCCTCGTGACATCAAAGTATTGCTAGCAAAAGAAATTATTGCTCGTTTCCACAGTGAAGCTGATGCAGATGCGGCAGAGCAAGAATTCGTAAACCGTTTTGCGAAGAACCAAATTCCTGATGAAATGCCAGAATTTGATTTTGATGCAGGTCGCCCAGTGAGCAATCTGTTGAAAGAAGCTGGCTTATGCCCATCATCGTCAGATGCGATGCGTATGGTTAAGCAGGGCGCTGTGAAGATAGATGGTGAAAAAATTGCGGACAGCAAATTTGCTCCAGCAGCGGGTACTTACGTGTTCCAAGTAGGCAAACGTAAATTTGCACGTATTACTATTCAGTAATCAATAATCGCTGCAAATGAAAGCGCCTGATGGGCGCTTTTTTTGTATAAAAATTTAGCGAAAAAGACAAAGTAAAACTTCCAAACATGTTTAACTTTGCTACTATACTCTCGCTGCCAATAATGGCAGCGTTATCGGAGATTTACATGAACAATACCGACCATCCTCCCAGTCGTTGGGTGAGTAAGAGCAAGGGAGCGAAATAACCCGCTTCGGTATTGGCGATCTCCGCCTTACCTAAGTGGTGAGGCATCTTTTCTAATTTTCTTCTCGTTATTTCCTTCATACATTCTGAATAGACAGTGCATCCGCATTGGTTTTCTCTGTGCATCTTAATTGTTGTGTGACTTTAAGCATGCAAGATTGACTTTGCGTGCCTTGTCGATGGTCGTTACCAATGCCAATCGGGAGATTCGCCATGACGGTAATGAACAACACTTTTATTGAAACAACACCAAACTTTTCTGAAGTAGAAATTGGTGCAGCTCGCAATGCATTTTTGCAGTATGAGCAAGAGCAACAAGTCCATTTGCTTACGATCATGCCGATTGATGAGGCAGTAGGTATTTTACAGCATTGCTCTGTCGGTTATGTGAATAGTCTTATTGCTCAACTTGAGCAAGCAGGCCATGACAAACGCGCACGTCATTATGCTCACCAATTAGGTCTGCATATGTCTGAAGTTGATACACCTGATGGTTATTTATCGACTAGTGTTTTGGGGCACGTGAAGCAGCGTATTGGGTGGATCATTGCACTGGCACTTTTAGGGATTGTGTCGGGTTTGATCATTGCTCAGTATGAGGACACTCTTAGCCAGCTCGTTTTGCTTGCGGTGTACATGCCTGTGATCGCTGCGGCTGGTGGTAATACAGGAACACAAGCTGCAACTTTGGTGATTCGTGCTCTTGCAACTGGAGAGCTAAAAAAACGCCAATGGTTAGAAGTTTTGTGGAAAGAGAGCCGCGTTGCTCTATTTATTGCGTTAGCTATCGCTATCGTGATGATTGGACGCATTATGTTATTTAGTGCCGGTCAATCAACAGGGGGCTTTGAACTTACCGATATCGCATTGGCAATAGCGGTTGCGTTATTCATCCAAGTAACAATTTCTACAACATTAGGTGGACTGCTACCAATTATTGCACGAGCTTGCAAGATGGACCCAGCGGTATTGGTGAGTCCAGTTCTTGCGTCTATCGTCGATATTTCAGGGATGTGGATATACTTTAATGTGGTGAACTATTTCTTGGGTATCGCCTGACTAAAGTTCACAATATCACTATAAAAAAGCTGCTCAAAATGTGTAATAGGGGCGATGACAGGTTTGTTATCGTCCCTTTTTTCTGGGAAGTAGTCTGAAACAAACTGAACAAAAACGGTATTAGGTTGACCATTTTTATCCAAGCCATATCCGGCCATGTTGTAAGTTCCGTAGAGGGAGCCGCTTTTGGCGATCAATTGTCCTTTAATTGGCAACTTTCGCATACTTTGTCGGTACTTTAGTGTGCCTGACTCACCTGACTTCGGCATGATGGCGATCAGTTTAAGCTCGTCTTCGTGCTGCCAAATATAACGAAGAATTTCCGCCATTTTGGTGGCGGAGATACGATTGTTTCGCGAAAGTCCTGAGCCGTCTTCTAGGCGCGCATTACGAATATCAATACCAGTGTTGGCGAAAATGATCTGCTTGATCGCCTCTGTACCGTTGGCAAAGCTACCTGACTGAACAAAAAACTTAGCGCCAAGTGTTTTGGTTAATGTATCTGCAATCAAGTTATCAGAGTTTTTAAGCATCTCTTCCAGAATGTCTGGTAATGCCTCTGATTGATGCATGGCGATTAGCTTGCGCTGTTTTTCCGGAGCCGAACCGATCCGAATCTTTCCTGATAACTCAATATTGAGCTGCTTAAGCAAAGCTGCCAATCTATGGCTGGTATAAAGTTCGGGATCTTGAACGGCAAATTTAAGTGGCAATGGTTTCTCCCTCTCAACTAAGCATCCAGTTAGCTTGTAGTTGTTATCAGGGGTTGCGACTAAGCCTAAATCGCAATGACGACTTTTCTTAATCGTTTTAGAAACGGTCTCGACAGTACTTGTTACACGAATAGGTTGATGCTCAGGTACGTAGACTCGAGTCCCACCGTCTTTTTGCGTATAGATAGAAGCCTGCACACAGTTGTTATTGAGTGTGATGGTCGATGCCGGAGCGCTGTAGCAAACTCCCAAGATATCCCACGGCCAGCCCACTGCACGGTTGTAACCAGTGAATGCGCTGTTATCGAGCCATAAGTCACCGTCAATACGTTTTAAGCCATTTTTCTTGGCTAGGGTAAGAAGTGATTTTAAATCGTTGGTTTGGAGCGTTGGATCGCCGACAAAGTAAATCACTGCGTCTGAGCTCGACGCTTCTAGTTTGGTTCGAAAGCGGAAGTTATCACCCAGCTCTAACTTTGCCGCTAATGCTGTGACGATTTTTAATGTACTGGCTGGTGGGAACAGTTGTTCGGTAGGATGAACACCGTCAAGTTCAGCATTTTCACTGAGTTTTTCCGCGACTAAGCTGATGCGAGAGCCTTCCGGCAACACTTCTTGATGAGGGTACGCTTGTGAAAAAGCAGAAAGTAATGAAGAGAATATGAGCAAGGGCCAACGTAAACGCATAATGATACTTTCTAAGGTGAGTTATGTGATTGAGTATACGCAAGTCCTTTCAATATGCTAGGTAACTAAAGAAATGCTTTATATGTCATCAGGAATGAGACATGAGAGAAAGGCGTGCGGCTTAAAATGGAGTATAAAAAATGCCCGCTTGAAGCGGGCATTCGATATTCTAGTCAAAGACCGGAATTAGAAGTCGTAACGTAGACCTAGAGCTAGCTCGTCTTCAGCATCAGCTTTAGATGCTGTAGTGTTGCCACCAACTTTACCTAGTTTATCGCCAGAGTCGATTAGGTTGAAGTTGTATGAAACGTAACCACGGAAGTTAGGCTTGAAGTAGTAAGATGCATCAACAGCGAAGTTGTTAGCAGAAGTTTCGTTGTTAGTTTCTGCGTTGTTGTACGTTGTTGTGAATACTGTTTGACCTAGAGTGTAAGCACCAGCTAGTTCGTAACCAGTGTAGTCACCTTCAGTTTTCGCTTTTTCACCGTCAGTGAAGATACCAGCGAAGTATAGGTCACCCATAGTGTAAGATGCAGCTAGCATGTATTCGTTAGCTTCGTCTTGGTCTGCGTAACCAGCACCTAGCTCAAGACCTGTGTCTGCTACTGCGTAGATTGCAGATAGAGAGTAGCCGTCTTGTTTGTTGTCTGAGTAGTGATCAACGCGATCGTTTTCACCAGCAGGAGTACCGTCTGCTTTTAGCTCTGTACGGTCAGCGAAGCGGTAGCTTGCTTTAACACTTAGGTTTTCGAATTGACCTTTGTAAGCCATCATGTTGTCTGTACGGTCTGCTACAGCTAGTTTGTCTGCTGCAGAGTTACCGTGGTAAGCCATGATATCTGTGAAGTCAGTGATAACGCCTAGTGCACCTTCAGTTTTACCGTATGCGAACTCACCGTAAGCACCACCAAGACCAGCGTAAGCAAGACGAGTTTCTAGATCGCTCTTGTCGTCGCCGTCTACAGTACCGTTTTGAGCAGTCTCAAATTCACCTTCCCAGAAACCAACACCGTATAGGTTGTCATTGATCTCTTGTTTACCAAGGAAGTTTAGACGGATGCGAGATTTGTCTTGAGCGTCGCCATCTTTCATAGATAGACGTGCTTCAGCACGGCCGCCCATTTCTAGAGAAGTGCCGTCTTGGTTGTAAAGTTCAGCTGCGTTTACGCCAGTTGCCATAGCTGCTGCAGATACAGAAAGAGCAATTAGAGTCTTTTTCATCTTATTTGTCCTAGTTAGCTGTCCATAATCATTGTTGTATGGGGGAGAGGTAATCTCTCACAAGTTGTTGGTCTATAATCGGCCAGTAAGCGGTATAATTCGCCCTTGTAAGCCTTTGATCTAACAACTCGCTGGACATGTTTTACTGCTAAAGTTTCCGTATGAGTTAGTAAAATGATATAAATCGTATCGATGAACACTGTTCGATTATTCTGGTTTTTGATTTAACTTTTTGTTTTAAATGATATTTTGTGGCTATAACATTCGTCTGACATTGATTAGTTTTTATCTTTTTTGATGTTTTTGGTGTAATGAACAGTGTTGTTTTTCAACAAATTGCGACAGTGATGCACTCTAGAATCGTTCTAAAAGTGACTTATATCATTATGCCGAAAATGCATAGTCTTACAGCCTTTCGAATTAAGATGATTTCGTCCGGGAGTTTGTTTACACTAAATGAAATACATCTTTAAGCGCACTACCCAGCCCTATGGCAGGGTGGGCTTTTTTTTGTCCAAAGACCCATTTGGGCTTGAGGTTATAAAATGGAAAAAGTTCCAATGACACTACGTGGCGAGCAAAAGCTACGTGCAGAACTCGATCGTCTACTTAAACTACGTCCTCAAATTTCAGAGGCAATCGCTGAAGCTCGTGAGTTAGGTGATTTAAAAGAGAACGCAGAATATCACGCCGCTCGAGAAGAGCAGGGTATCTGTGAAGCACAAATCCGTGACATTGAATACAAACTGTCAGTTGCTCAAGTAATTGATGTAACGAAGATGGAGAACACGGGTAAAGTTATTTTTGGTTCAACCGTAACCTTGATTGACATCGACACCGAAGAAGAAAAAACATACCAAATTGTTGGTGATGACGAAGCAGACATTAAAGCTGGCCGTATTTCAGTAAGCTCACCAATTGCTCGTGGCTTGATCGGTAAGATGGAAGGCGATGAGGTTGCTATTCAAACTCCGGGTGGCGCGAAAGACTTCGAAATCGACCGAGTAGAATACATCTAAGTTGTTGAGAGTAATTTTGTTACTCCAATAAAACGCAAAAAGGTCGCCAATGGCGACCTTTTTTCTTCAGCAACGTAAGTAGAATTACTTACGAGGGATTTCGATTTTACGCTCTTCAGACTGGCGGTATAGCACAAGCACTTTACCAATAGTCTGAACTTTTTCTGCGCCCGTCTCACGTACGATAGCGTCGATGATTAGCTGTTTTGTTTCACGATCTTCTGAAGCAACTTTTACTTTGATCAGTTCGTGATGGTTAAGAGCGATTTCAATTTCTGCTAGCACGGCTTCTGTAAGTCCATTTGCGCCCATTAGCACGACAGGTTTTAAACTGTGAGCTAGGCCTTTAAGGTGCTGCTTTTGTTTGGTGCTTAGGTTCATTACGCGGCCAATTTTCTTTAAAATAAGGGTTGAAAAAAGCTATTTTAACGCCATCTATTGCTGAAGACTATAATTTATTGAGTAATAGGTAGCGCCTATTAAAACAATAGCTCCAATTTGCGCCTTGTTGGGATTAAAATGAGTAAACAAAAACATTCGGCTAGTTCTGGTCGTTGGTTGAAAGAACACTTTGATGATAAATACGCGAATGAGGCTCGTAAAAAAGGCTATCGCTCACGTGCTTATTTCAAGATCGATGAGATTCAAACGAAAGATAAATTGTTAAAGCCTGGGATGACAGTCGTCGATTTGGGTGCGGCACCGGGCGGGTGGTCTCAATATGCTGCTAAGATAGTAGGAGACAGTGGTCAGATCATTGCGTGTGATTTGCTTCCTATGGACCCGATTGCAGGTGTCAGCTTTTTACAAGGCGACTTTCGCGATGATGCAGTATTGGAAGCTTTGCTAGAAAGAATCCAACCTTCAATGGTAGACGTAGTAATGTCTGACATGGCACCTAATATTGCGGGAAATAACTCTGTTGACCAACCTCGTGCTATGTATTTAGTTGAATTGGCTTTAGATATGTGTCGACAAGTTCTAGCGCCTAATGGTAGCTTTGTCGTAAAGGTTTTCCAGGGGGAAGGCTTCGATCAGTATGTGAAAGAAGTCCGAGACATGTTTAAAGCCGTAAAAATTAGAAAACCAGACTCATCGCGAGCTCGCTCTCGAGAAGTCTTTGTTGTAGCCACTGGTTACAAAGGTTAACCATTTTGCTCTCTTGAGAGCGTGTTAACACTATAGCTACAGTGAATGAACTGTAGTACCCTACCTTTAATTACAATTAGTTATCGAGAGGCTTACACCTTGAGTGACATGGCAAAAAATTTAATTCTGTGGCTTGTTATCGCCGTCGTATTGATGTCGGTATTCCAGAGCTTTGGCCCTGGAGAAAGCAATGGCAGAACCGTGGATTACACCACGTTTGTACAGGAAGTTGGCCAAGGCCAGATTCAAGAAGCAACTTTTAAAGACGGTGAAATTAGCTTTGTTCGTCGTGGCGGCGGTGCCAAAATGGTCACTTACATGCCAGTGTATGACCAAAAGCTTCTAGATGACCTAATTAATCAAAACGTGAAAGTACAGGGCACGCCTCCAGAAGAGCAAAGCTTGCTTGGTACTATTTTCATTTCTTGGTTCCCAATGATCTTACTGATTGGTGTATGGATTTTCTTCATGCGTCAAATGCAAGGCGGCGGCGGTAAAGGCGCTATGTCTTTTGGTAAGAGCAAAGCTCGAATGATGAGCGAAGAACAAATCAAGACAACTTTTGCTGACGTCGCTGGTTGTGACGAAGCAAAAGAAGACGTGAAAGAGCTGGTGGACTACTTGCGTGATCCAAGCCGCTTCCAAAAACTGGGCGGTAAGATTCCTACTGGTGTGTTAATGGTTGGTCCTCCTGGTACTGGTAAAACGCTTCTAGCGAAAGCCATTGCTGGTGAAGCAAAAGTACCGTTTTTTACCATCTCGGGTTCAGATTTCGTAGAAATGTTTGTGGGTGTCGGTGCATCTCGTGTACGTGACATGTTCGAACAAGCTAAGAAAGCAGCGCCTTGTATTATCTTCATCGATGAAATCGATGCGGTAGGTCGTCAGCGTGGTGCTGGTGTTGGTGGTGGTCATGATGAACGTGAACAAACACTAAACCAAATGCTCGTTGAGATGGATGGTTTCGAAGGTAACGAAGGTATTATCGTTATCGCTGCGACTAACCGTCCGGACGTGCTAGACCCTGCGCTACTGCGTCCTGGTCGTTTTGACCGTCAAGTGGTAGTTGGTCTTCCAGATGTACGTGGTCGTGAGCAGATTCTAAAAGTACACATGCGTAAAGTCCCTCTAGCAGGTGACGTAGAGCCTTCTCTAATCGCTCGTGGTACACCAGGCTTCTCTGGTGCTGATTTAGCAAACCTAGTCAACGAAGCGGCGCTATTTGCTGCGCGTGGTAACAAGCGTAACGTTTCTATGGTTGAATTCGAATTAGCGAAAGACAAAATCATGATGGGTGCCGAGCGCCGTTCAATGGTGATGTCTGAAGAGACAAAAGAGTCAACGGCTTATCACGAAGCAGGTCACGCAATTGTTGGTCGTTTAGTACCTGAGCACGATCCAGTGTACAAAGTGTCGATCATTCCACGCGGTCGCGCGTTGGGTGTGACTATGTACCTACCGGAGCAAGACCGTGTCAGCATGTCTCGCCAGCATCTAGAGTCTATGATCTCTAGCTTGTACGGTGGTCGTCTAGCGGAAGAACTCATCTACGGTGCTGATAAAGTCTCAACAGGCGCGTCAAACGATATTGAACGTGCAACTGATATTGCTCGTAAGATGGTTACTCAATGGGGTTTCTCTGAAAAGCTTGGTCCTCTACTGTATGCAGAAGATGAAGGCGAAGTGTTCTTAGGACGTAGTGTAACTCAGACTAAACATGTGTCTGACGATACAGCGAAGTTGATTGATGATGAAGTTCGTCAGATCATTGACCGCAACTATGACCGTGCGAAGAAGATTCTTCAAGAAAACATGGATATCATGCATGCGATGAAAGATGCGCTGATGAAGTATGAAACCATTGATGCTCGTCAAATTGATGATTTAATGGAGCGCAAAGCTGAAATTCGTGAGCCTGCGGGTTGGAGTGATAACTCAACTAGCAAACCTGAAGACAGCGAGAAGCCTCAAGCAAAGCCAGAAGTTAAAGAAGAAGCAACGGACGCTGCGAAAGATGCAGAAAAGTCTAGCTCTTCAGAAGCGACTTCTAGCGAAGCGCCTGAAAAGAAAGACTCTGAATAAAGAGTGTTGATAATAATAAACCCCGAGTTATCTCGGGGTTTTTGTGTTTATGATGATGATTACAGCAAATAACAAATCTTTAGATCTTTCCCGTCCACATGTTATGGCCATTCTAAATGTGACTCCGGATTCCTTTTCGGATGGTGGTAAATACAACTCGATTGAACTCGCCCTTGCTCAAGTTGATAAAATGATAAAGGCTGGTGTAAGCATTGTTGATGTTGGTGGGGAGTCGACAAGGCCTGGCGCGCCAGATGTGTCTTTAGAAGAAGAACTTCGACGTGTTGTCCCAGTAATCAAGGCCATTCGTGAAAAGTACGATGTGTGGATTTCGGTCGATACCAGTAAAGCGGAAGTTATGCGTCAAGCTATTGATGCTGGTGCAGATTTGATCAATGACATTCGATCTTTGCAAGAACCTGGTGCTCTCGAAGTCGCAGCAGAAGCAAAGCTTCCAATTTGTCTGATGCATATGAAAGGTCAACCTAGAACCATGCAAGTTGCACCTCATTATGATGATTTGATGAGCGACGTATCTGCCTTTCTAGAAGAACGTATCGCGGCATGTGAAGCAGCAGGGATTGATAAATCTCAACTGATTCTCGATCCTGGATTTGGCTTTGGCAAAACGATAGAACACAATTATCATATGCTCGCTCATCTTGAAAAGTTTCATGAATTCGGCCTGCCAATTTTGGCTGGCATGTCTCGTAAATCAATGATTTTTAAATTGTTGGATAAGCCTGCGGCTGAATGTACAAATGCGAGTGTCGTTTGCGCTACGATTGCAGCAATGAAAGGCGCGCAGATCATTCGTGTGCATGACTTTGAAGAGACAATCGAAGCAATGAAAGTTGTTGAGATGACGAAAAACAATATTTAAAAATAATAAAGGAAAGTTTATGTCGAATAAAAGACGTTACTTTGGTACTGACGGTGTGCGCGGTAAAGTAGGACAATACCCAATCACTCCGGACTTCGTACTTAAGCTTGGCTGGGCTGCTGGTCGTGTACTAGCAAAACAAGGCACAAAGAAAGTTATTATAGGTAAAGATACGCGTATCTCCGGTTATATGCTTGAATCTGCATTAGAAGCAGGCCTTGCTGCAGCGGGACTTAAAGCAACATTTACTGGTCCAATGCCAACCCCAGCAGTGGCATATTTAACTCAAACTTTCCGCGCAGAGGCGGGGATTGTGATTTCTGCATCGCATAACCCATATTACGACAACGGCATTAAATTCTTTTCTTCTGAAGGTACTAAGTTACCTGACGATATCGAGTTGGCGATTGAAGCTGAGCTGGATAAAGACATTGAATGTGTTGAGTCTGCAGAACTTGGTAAAGCCACTCGTCTAAATGACGCTGCAGGCCGTTACATCGAATTCTGTAAGAGTACTTTCCCATCTGAATTGAGTCTTGCAAACTTTAAAATCGTGGTAGATTGTGCGCACGGTGCAACGTACCACATTGCTCCAAATGTCTTCAAAGAGCTTGGCGCAGAAGTTATTGCAATGGGCGTAGAGCCTAACGGCATCAACATTAATGAAGAAGTGGGCGCAACAGATGTTCGTGCGCTTCAAAAGCGTGTCGTTGAAGAGCAAGCGCACCTTGGTTTAGCATTTGATGGTGATGGTGACCGTATCATTATGGTCGACCACCTTGGCAACAAAGTCGATGGCGACCAAATCGCTTACATTATTGCTCGTGATGCTCTTCGTCGTGGCGAGCTAAAGGGTGGTGTAGTTGGTACGTTGATGACTAACTTGGGCATGGAAAATGGCTTAAAGCAGCTAGGCATTCCATTCGTACGTGCCGCTGTTGGTGACCGTTATGTCATGGAACAACTGCTAGAAAAAGGCTGGAAAATTGGTGCTGAAAACTCAGGCCATGTGATCTTATTAGATAAAGTCACCACGGGCGATGCGATTGTTGCAGCACTGCAAGTACTTGCTTCTGTAGTTGGCAGTGATATGTCTTTGCATGAGCTATCGCAAGGCATGACGTTGTATCCTCAGGTTCTAGAAAATGTCCGCTTTGCAGGGGAAAGTAATCCTCTTGAAGCTCAAGCAGTACTAAACGCCGTCGCCGAAGTAGAAGCTACGCTGGGTGATAAAGGACGTGTATTGCTGCGTAAATCTGGCACAGAGCCTTTGATTCGCGTTATGGTGGAAGGTGAGGATGGCGAGCTAGTTCAAAGCTCTGCATTGAAAATTGCCGAAGCTGTAAAAGCAAGTTGTTAATCATTGCGTTAAAGTATGCAGTGAATGAAAAGGGCATCTTTTGCCCTTTTTTTGAGCGCTTAGCGCATTGGCATTGATTTTTTACTAATTTTCCCTTGTCAGCGTTACCGGCTTTCGCTAGTATTGCTCCGCCTCCCGTTAGGAGGTCGCTAGCCTTGTTCAATTATGATTTATTCTCTTGAACGGCGCTGGCTCAACAATTTGGAACATAGGTGGAAAAAATGTTTTCAGTTCTACTTGTGATTTACCTGTTGGCAGCGCTTGGTGTGATTGGCCTTGTGTTGATTCAACAAGGTAAAGGCGCAGATATGGGAGCCTCGTTCGGTGCTGGTGCTTCAAACACAGTGTTTGGTGCTGGCGGCTCAGGTAATTTCTTAACCCGAACAACTGCTATTTTAGCAACCGTATTCTTTATCGTTAGCTTGTTGCTTGGTCGTATGTCTACGCACCAGACTGAATCACAATGGGTAGACCCAACATTAGGTCAACCAGTTGTTGAACAAGTTAAGGATGCAGCGAGTGAAGTTCCAGCCCCTGCGGGTGATGAAATTCCTCAATAAGCTGTAAGGTTTTGATGCCGAGATGGTGAAATTGGTAGACACGCTAGCATGAGGTGCTAGTGCCTTAGGTGTGAGGGTTCGAGTCCCTCTCTCGGCACCATGTATTTACAAACTTGTAAATCACTTGTTTGCGAGTATAATGCTCAGCAAGTCGGACGCGGGGTGGAGCAGCTTGGTAGCTCGTCGGGCTCATAACCCGAAGGTCGTCGGTTCAAATCCGGCCCCCGCAACCAATCTCTTTCTTTAAGAAGAAATCGTAGATTGGCAAGTTTGCGTAGTGCTAACCACACTACGAGTTAAGAGAAGCACTTGTTGGCTATTCTTAACGTATCAGGGTCCAGCAGCATAAAACCCCGACTATCGGGGTTTTTTGTTATCTGAGCTTTTTGAAATAGCTCAGAGACTGCTTGGTTTTTTGATTGGGCTCTGAGCCCTTTTTTTGTTTCTGGAGTGGTTAAATGACTGGTTTAGAAAGACAACTTACTGAAATGCTTGAAGCACCAGTAGAGGCATCAGGCTATGAGTTGGTTGGATTAGAATTCATTCGTGCAGGCGCGCACTCAACGTTACGCATCTACATTGACCATGAAAATGGTATTAACGTGGACGACTGTGCAGAAGTTAGCCACCAAGTTAGTGCGGTTTTAGACGTTGAAGATCCAATTTCTGTTGCTTACAGCCTAGAAGTGTCTTCTCCAGGTTTAGAAAGACCACTTTTTAAAGCAGCACATTACGAGCAATTTATTGGTCACGAGGTCAGCATCGTATTGAAAATGGCTGTAGCAAACCGTCGTAAGTGGAAAGGTATTATCCACGGCGTTGATGGCGAAACAGTGACAATTACTGTAGACGGTCAGCAAGAAGAGTTTGCTCTAAGTAACATTTCCAAAGCTAACCTGATCCCTAAATTTTAGTTCCCTAAAAAAGTTTAAGCTTAGAGGCTAAATACAATGAGTAAAGAAATTTTAGCGGTAGCAGAAGCGGTATCGAACGAAAAAGCGGTACCTCGTGAGCGTATCTTTGAGGCTCTTGAGATTGCTCTAGCAACTTCTACAAAGAAAAAATACGAAATCGAAATCGACGTACGTGTTGCCATTGACCGTAAAACTGGTGAGTTTGTGACTTACCGTCGTTGGTTAGTTGTTGATGATGTTGAGAACCCTACAAAAGAGATCTCATTAGAAGCAGCACAGTACGAAGATGACTCAATCGAACTTGGCGACTACGTAGAAGACGAAATCGAATCAGTAACGTTTGACCGTATTACGACTCAAACTGCTAAGCAAGTTATCGTACAAAAAGTTCGTGAAGCTGAGCGCGCACAAATCGTTGAACAGTTCATCGACAATGAGGGTGATCTAATCACTGGTGTCGTGAAAAAAGTAAACCGTGACACAATCGTGCTTGATCTTGGTAATAACGCTGAAGCGGTAATCCTGCGTGATGACCAACTTCCTCGTGAAAACTTCCGTCCAGGCGACCGCGTACGTGGCCTTCTTTACAAAGTCGCGCCTGAAGCACGTGGTTTCCAATTGTTCATCACTCGTTCTAAGCCAGAAATGTTGGCAGAACTGTTCCGTGTTGAAGTGCCTGAAATCGCAGAAGATATTATCGAGTTGAAAGGCGCGGCACGTGATCCTGGTTCTCGCGCTAAGATCGCTGTCAAAACAAATGACAAACGTATCGACCCTGTAGGTGCGTGTGTTGGTATGCGTGGTGCACGTGTACAAGCTGTTTCTGGCGAACTTGGTGGTGAGCGTATCGATATTGTGCTTTGGGATGATAACCCAGCTCAATTCGTTATCAACGCAATGGCGCCAGCTGATGTTGCTTCTATCATCGTTGATGAGGATGCACACTCAATGGACATCGCAGTTGAAGCTGACAACCTAGCGCAAGCTATCGGTCGTAACGGTCAAAACGTGCGTCTAGCATCTCAACTAACAGGTTGGGAACTGAATGTTATGACAGTTGCTGATCTTCAGAAGAAACACGCTGAAGAATCACAAGCATCTATTGAAAACTTCATGAAGTACCTAGATATTGAAGAAGACTTCGCTCAACTTCTTGTTGAAGAAGGTTTCTCAACGCTAGAAGAAATCGCATACGTGCCAGTTAACGAGCTACTAGAAATCGATGGTTTGAATGAAGAACTAATCGAAGAGCTTCGTGGACGTGCAAAAGATGCACTAACGACGATCGCACTAGCACAAGAAGAGTCTTTTGAAGGTCTAGAACCAGCTGAGGACCTACTTGCACTTGAAGGTCTTGAGCGTGAGATGGCATTTAAATTGGCAGCGAAAGGTGTAGCGACACTGGAAGATCTTGCTGACCAAGGTATTGACGATTTAGAAGGTATCGAAGGCCTGACCGAAGAACGTGCAGGTGAGCTAATTATGGCCGCACGTAACATCTGTTGGTTCGGCGAAGAAGCATAATTTTCGGCAAGGAGGAAGCGGCATGACACAATTAACAGTTAAAGCACTGAGTGATGAGATTGGTACGCCAGTCGACCGCTTGATTGAACAACTTGCTGACGCTGGCATTAAAAAGGCGAGCTCTGACAATGTTACTGATGAAGAGAAGCAGAAGCTTCTCTCTCATTTAAAGAAAGAACACGGTGATAAATCAGGTGATTCAGAGCCGACTCGCCTTACGCTTCAGCGTAAAACTCGTAGTACACTTAGTGTGAACGCGGGTGGTGGTAAGAGTAAGAATGTTCAGGTTGAGGTGCGCAAAAAACGTACATACGTGAAGCGCAGCACAATTGAAGATGAAGCGAAACGTGAAGCTGAAGAAGCAGCACAACGTGAAGCAGAAGAAGCAGCAAAACGTGCAGCAGAAGAAGCTGCAAAACGTGAAGCTGAAGAAGCTGCAAAACGTGAAGCTGAAGAAGCTGCAAAACGTGAAGCGGAAGAAAAAGCGAAACGTGAAGCTGAAGAAAAAGCGAAGCGAGACGTAGATACGAATGCACAACGTAATGCTGAAGAAAAAGCAAAGCGTGATGCTGAAGAGAAAATTAAGCAAGAAGCAGCGCGAAAAGAGGCCGACGAGCTTAAACGTCGTCAGGAAGAAGAAGCTAAGCGTAAGGCTGAAGAGGAAAGTCAGCGCAAGCTTGAAGAAGCTCGCGAATTGGCTGAAAAGAATAAAGAGCGTTGGTCTGCTGCAGAAGAGAAAAAGGGTGATATGGAAGATACAGATTACCATGTAACGACTTCACAATACGCACGTGAAGCCGAAGATGAAGCAGATCGCAAAGTAGAAGGCGGTCGTCGTAAGAAGAAAAAAGCAGCTTCGGGTAAAGACGACCAAGCTCGCGGTGGCCGTAACAACCAACGTGGCGGTAGAGGTCGTAAGGGCAAACTTGCTAAGCCGACTTCAATGCAGCACGGGTTTGATAAGTCAGCAACGGTTGCTAAGCAAGACGTTGTAATTGGCGAAACGATCGTTCTATCAGAACTCGCTAACAAGATGTCGGTTAAAGCGACAGAAGTTATCAAAGTAATGATGAAGATGGGCGCTATGGCGACTATCAACCAAGTGATCGACCAAGAAACAGCACAACTTGTTGCTGAAGAAATGGGCCATAAAGTAGTTCTTCGTAAAGAGAACGAACTGGAAGAAGCAGTACTATCTGACCGTGATACAAACGCAGAAGCAGTTCCACGTGCTCCAGTTGTTACTATCATGGGTCACGTTGACCACGGTAAAACGTCAACACTTGACTACATCCGTCGCACACACGTTGCTTCTGGCGAAGCGGGTGGTATTACTCAGCACATTGGTGCGTACCACGTTGAAACAGACAACGGCATGATCACGTTCCTTGATACTCCTGGACACGCAGCGTTTACTGCAATGCGTGCTCGTGGTGCTCAAGCGACAGATATCGTTGTTCTTGTAGTTGCAGCAGACGATGGCGTAATGCCACAAACAGTAGAAGCGATTCAGCACGCGAAAGCGGCAGGCGTTCCTCTAATTGTTGCTGTAAACAAGATCGATAAAGAAGACGCGAACCCAGATAACGTTAAGAACGAGCTTGCTCAATACGACGTTATTCCTGAAGAGTGGGGCGGTGAGAACATGTTCGTTCACATCTCTGCTAAACAGGGTACAAACATCGATGGTCTTCTAGAAGCAATCCTTCTTCAGTCTGAAGTTCTTGAACTTACAGCTGTAGCTGAAGGCATGGCATCTGGTGTTGTTGTTGAATCTCGCCTAGATAAAGGTCGTGGTCCAGTTGCAACAGTACTTGTTCAATCAGGTACACTAAACAAAGGCGACATCGTTCTTTGTGGTCAAGAATACGGCCGTGTTCGTGCAATGCGTGATGAGCTAGGTAAAGAAATTACTTCGGCTGGCCCATCTATCCCTGTAGAGATCCTAGGTCTTTCAGGTGTACCATCTTCAGGTGATGAAGCAACAGTAGTTCGTGACGAGCGTAAAGCGCGTGAAGTAGCTAACTACCGTGCTGGTAAGTTCCGTGAAGTGAAACTTGCTCGTCAGCAGAAATCTAAACTAGAGAACATGTTCTCTAACATGACTGCTGGTGAAGTTGCTGAACTTAACGTTGTACTTAAAGCAGACGTTCAAGGTTCTGTAGAAGCAATCGCAGACTCACTAGTTAAGCTATCTACTGACGAAGTTAAAGTGAACATCGTTGGTTCTGGTGTTGGTGGTATTACGGAAACTGACGTAGTACTAGCGGAAGCTTCAAACGCAATCATCCTTGGCTTTAACGTTCGTGCAGATGCTTCTGCTCGCCGTGCTGTAGAAGCCGCAGCTGTTGACTTACGTTACTACTCAATCATTTACCAATTGATTGACGAAGTTAAACAAGCAATGGGCGGTATGCTTGCTCCAGAATTCAAGCAAGAGATCATTGGTCTTGCTGAAGTTCGTGACGTGTTTAAGTCACCGAAACTGGGCGCTATCGCTGGTTGTATGGTTACAGAAGGTGTGATCAAGCGTAACAACCCAATCCGTGTACTACGTGATAACGTTGTTATTTACGAAGGTGAACTAGAGTCACTACGTCGTTTCAAAGATGACGTTCAAGAAGTTAAGAATGGCTACGAATGTGGTATCGGCGTTAAGAACTACAATGATGTTCGCGTTGGTGACCAAATCGAAGTCTTCGAAATCGTTGAAATTAAACGTACTCTAGACTAATTGACTAAAATTACTAATATTGTCTTTGAAAGATAAGTAGTAATTGGTTGTTGAATACACCATGGGGGGCTGG
This sequence comes from Vibrio sp. JZG10, assembly GCF_054064075.1. Taxonomy (NCBI): domain Bacteria; kingdom Pseudomonadati; phylum Pseudomonadota; class Gammaproteobacteria; order Vibrionales; family Vibrionaceae; genus Vibrio; species Vibrio sp. JZG10. The sequence goes on along the minus strand of NZ_JBSUGE010000009.1, from coordinate 48,611 downwards.
CTTTGACCAACCCCCCATTCTTTCTATATAAGAGTAAAGATATGTCAAAAGAATTTAGCCGCACGCAGCGCGTTGCACAGCAGCTGCAAAAAGAACTAGCGATGATCCTTCAACGTGAAGTTCGTGACTCTCGCCTTGGCATGGTGACGATCTCAGACGTAGAAGTCTCTCGTGACCTAGCGTACGCAAAAGTATTTGTGACCTTCCTATGTGTGGGTGAGCAAACACCAGAATCATGTCTAGCAGCGCTACGTGAGCACGAAGTGCACATTCGCATGATGTTAGGTAAGCGTATTCGTCTACGTTTAACGCCAGAAATCCGCTTCCACTATGACAATACGCTTGTCGAAGGTATGCGTATGTCTAACCTAGTGTCTGAAGTCGTTAGTTCAGACAAACAAAAGCAAAAAGATTCTGGTCGTGAGGACGAAGAATAATGGCTCGTCGTCGTAAAGGTCGTCCAATTAATGGCGTTATACTGTTGGACAAACCAACAGGCATCTCTTCCAATGATGCACTGCAAAAAGTAAAGCGAATCTACTTTGCTGAGAAAGCAGGCCACACTGGAGCCTTGGACCCATTAGCGACAGGCATGCTGCCAATTTGCTTGGGTGAAGCGACAAAATTTTCTCAGTTTCTTCTTGATTCTGATAAACGCTACCGTGTGATCGCAAAGCTGGGTGAACGTACCAATACGTCTGACTCGGATGGTGAAGTTGTAGAGACGCGTCCAGTCGATGTTACGTTAGACAAGCTAGAAGCGTGCATCGATCAGTTCCGTGGTGAATCTGATCAAGTGCCTTCCATGTTCTCTGCGTTGAAGTATCAAGGTAAACCCTTGTATGAATACGCTCGTAAAGGCATCGAAGTTCCGCGTGAATCTCGTAAGATCACGGTATATGAGATTGTTCTTCACCGTTTTGAAGGCGATGAAGTAGAGATGGAAGTGCACTGCTCTAAAGGTACCTATATTCGTACTATCGTTGATGATCTGGGCGAAATGTTAGGTTGTGGTGCGCACGTAACTATGCTTCGTCGTACTGGTGTTGCTAAATACCCTTACGAGAATATGGTAACACTTGAGCAACTAAATGAGTTGCTAGAGCAAGCTCACCGCGAGGAACGAGCGCCTCGAGAACTACTGGACCCACTGCTTTTGCCAATGGATACAGCGGTAGAAGACTTACCAGAAGTCAACTTGGTGCCTGAACTGGCGCATATGGTCCAACATGGGCAGCCCGTTCAAGTATTTGGTGCTCCAACTGAGGGCTCACTTCGCCTTACTATGGGTGAAGAACGCTTATTTATTGGCGTTGGCGAAATGAACGAAGATGGCAAAATCGCTCCTAAGCGATTGGTCGTGTTCCGAGATGACGTTGCATCCAAGTAAATGATTGAAAATACCGGCCTGAGTGTCGGTATTTTTATATTGCACGAGATAGGAAATTTCCCTATAATCCGCGCTTCGCGTAGCGGCTGAATCAGAGATTGGCTGCTACAACTTTAAACCTACTCTTATTAGGAGAGAATTATGTCTCTGAATGCAGAAACTAAAGCAGCAATCGTTGCAGAATACGCACAAGGCGAAGGCGACACTGGTTCACCAGAAGTTCAAGTAGCTCTACTTACAGCTTCTATCAACCACCTACAAGGTCACTTCAAAGCGCACAAAGGCGATCACCACAGCCGTCGTGGTCTTCTACGCATGGTTTCTCGTCGTCGTAAGCTTCTAGATTACCTAAAAGGTAAAAACCTAGCTCGCTACCAAGACCTAATCAAACGTCTAGGCCTACGTCGCTAATCAGCGACTGCATAGCAGTTTGTCTAAAAAGGGGCTTTATGCCCCTTTTTTGTTGCCTAAATTTAGCCAAATTAGACTTATGCCGTTATAATACTGGCGGCTAAACCTTGTAAGAGGTTTTCTCAAAAGCTCATAGCATTACAGTCAACCACGTCGACCAAAAGGTCGCGACTATTCAAAAGGAATTTCCGAGTTTCTTTTTACTAGTCGCGATTCGTAATGCCTTGAGTGTCAATTAACACATCTAAGATTTCTTTAAGCACTAAAGGAAGATTAGAAACAAGGAATAACAATGTTCGAAAAACCAGTTGTTAAAACGTTCCAGTACGGTAACCACACAGTTACTTTAGAAACTGGCGTTATTGCACGTCAAGCTACAGCAGCAGTTATGGTCACAATGGATGATACGTCTGTATTCGTATCTGTTGTAGGTAAAAAAGAAGCCGTTGCAGGTCAAGACTTCTTCCCACTAACGGTTAACTACCAAGAGCGTACTTACGCTGCGGGTAAAATCCCAGGCGGCTTCTTCAAACGTGAAGGTCGTCCTTCTGAAGGCGAAACGCTAACAGCTCGTCTAATCGACCGTCCAATCCGTCCGCTATTCCCAGACGCGTTTAAAAACGAAGTTCAGGTTATCGCGACAGTAATGTCTGTAAACCCAGATGTTCAGCCAGATATCGTTACAATGATCGGTACTTCTGCTGCTCTTGCTATCTCTGGCATTCCATTCAACGGCCCTATCGGTGCGGCGCGTGTTGGTCATATCGATGGTCAGCTTGTACTTAACCCTAGCCAAACTGAACTAGAAACTTCTAAGCTTGATCTTGTTGTTGCTGGTACAGAATCAGCCGTACTGATGGTTGAATCAGAAGCGGACAACCTAACTGAAGAAGAAATGCTAGCAGCGGTTGTTTACGGTCATGATCAACAACAAGTTGCTATCAAAGCTATCAACGAATTCAAAGCAGAAGTGGCAACTCCTGCTTGGGATTGGGTAGCTCCTGAAGAAAACACAGCGCTTAAAGATAAGATTGCTGAGCTAGCAGAAGCGAAGCTTGTTGAGGCTTACAAAATCACTGAGAAGATGGCTCGTTACGACCGTATCAATGAGATCGCTGCGGAAGTAAATGAAGTTCTTCTTGCTGAAGATCCAGAAGCGGATACAAAAGAAATTCACACTATCTTCCATGATCTAGAGAAGACAGTCGTACGTCGTAGCATCATCGCGGGTAACCCTCGTATTGATGGCCGTGAAAAAGACATGGTTCGTGCACTAGATGTACGCACTGGTGTTCTTCCTCGCACACACGGTAGCGCGCTATTCACTCGTGGTGAAACTCAGGCTATCGTGACGGCAACTCTAGGTACTCAGCGTGATGCTCAAATCATTGATGAGCTAACAGGCGAGCGTAAAGATCACTTCCTACTACACTACAACTTCCCTCCATACTGTGTAGGTGAGACTGGTTTTGTAGGTTCTCCTAAGCGTCGTGAAATCGGCCACGGTAAACTGGCTAAACGTGGTATCGCAGCAGTAATGCCATCAGTAGATGAGTTCCCATACACAGTACGTGTTGTATCGGAAATCACTGAATCTAACGGTTCATCTTCAATGGCTTCTGTATGTGGTACGTCTCTTGCGCTTATGGACGCAGGTGTGCCAATCAAGTCTTCTGTTGCGGGTATCGCAATGGGCCTTGTTAAAGAAGGCGACGACTTCGTTGTTCTTTCTGACATCCTTGGTGACGAAGACCACCTAGGTGACATGGACTTTAAAGTAGCAGGTACTAACACTGGTATCACTGCACTTCAAATGGACATCAAGATCGAAGGCATCACTAAAGAAATCATGCAAATTGCGCTTAACCAAGCTCAAGGCGCACGTAAGCACATCCTATCTGTAATGGATGAAGCAATCTCTGGTGCTCGTGAAGACATCTCTGAATTTGCTCCTCGTATTCACACGATGAAGATCAGTGCAGAGAAGATCAAAGACGTTATCGGTAAAGGTGGTGCAGTTATCCGAGCTCTAACTGAAGAGACTGGTACAACTATCGAAATCGAAGACGACGGTACTATCAAGATTGCTGCAACTGAAGGCACTGCTGCGAAAGAAGCTATCCGCCGTATCGAAGAGATCACTGCTGAAGTTGAAGTTGGCCGTATCTACACGGGTAAAGTTGCACGTCTAGCTGACTTCGGTGCATTCGTAACGGTTCTTCCAGGCAAAGATGGTCTTGTACACATTTCTCAAATCGCAGAAAAACGTGTTGAGAAAGTGTCTGACTACCTAGCTGAAGGCCAAGAAGTTCAAGTTAAAGTTCTTGAAATCGACCGCCAAGGCCGTGTACGTCTAAGCATGAAAGAAGCGGTAGAAAAGCCAGCTGAAGAAGCTGCTGCTGAAGCACCAGCTGCGAAAGACGAGTAAGACAAAATGAGACTTTCAGCCTTTTATTAGATTAAGGGCCTGAAAGCATGTTATAAAAGGGGAGCATTTTCGCTCCCCTTTTTTTGGTTTATTTCGACGCATTAACCTCAAACGAGGTTATCGCCTATATTGCATTAAGAGAAATAAATTTTGAGCGGTCCAAACAGGAGTATCAATTAGTGAAATGGTTTCAAACCGCAAGTTTATGTGTTGCTATCGCGCTGACCGGTTGTGCAAATACTTCTCAGCAATCAGCACAAAAGTGGCTATATCCACCGATGGCGGTGCCACTTCAGCCTAGCGTTCAACAAGAAGTACAAATCGCGCGTTTATCGCAGTTGCTACAACGTCCTGATCTCAGTGATGAAGTACGCGCTAAAATGCATTATGAGCGCGGTAGCTACTACGATAGCGTTGGTTTGCGTGATCTTGCCCGTTTGGACTTTAACCAGTCTTTGCAGTTGAATCCTGCTCAACCGGATATCTTCAATCTTTTGGGGGTGTATTTCACCCAAGTGGGTGAGTTTGACGCGGCTTATGAAGCGTTTGACTCGACCATAGAGTTGGCTCCGGATAATACCTATGCTGAGCGCAACCGTGCGATTGCACTGTATTATGGTGGCCGAATCGATCTCGCTTTAGAAGATATGACCAAGCACTATCAAGAAATGCCAACGGATCCTTTTCGTTCATTATGGCTGTACATCATCGAAGCTGAGCAAAATCCAGAGCAAGCAAAAGCCAATCTTCAACAGCGTTATTTACGAGATCGTAGTGAAGAGTGGGGATGGGTTCTTGTTGCTATCATGCTACGAGACGTCTCGGACGAAGACGCTCTTAAAGCTATTATGGATGGAACGAGAGAGAACTATCGCCTAGCTGAACGATTGACGGAAACGTATTTCTACCTTGGAAAGCGTAATCAGCTTGAAGGTGACATCGCAAGTGCCATCTCACTTTATAAGCTCGCGATTTCGTTCAACGTTTATGATTATGTTGAGCACCGGTATTCCTTCTTGGAACTGGCACAAATCTACGATCAATTACAGCAAGACAGATTGGCCAAGCTAAAGGCCGCTAAGAAGCAGGAAATTGAATGATTTAGAGCAGCTCGATGAGAGCGGCTTTTTTTATGATTGAACTTGATGAGTGACTCATTTAAAATAGTTAGCCTTGCTAACTAAGTGGTGGTGGATTTTATGGCACTAGAAGAAAGCTTGATTGATTTAGAGCGTTTTTGCGCCAAAGCTTGGCGTGTTTATGCCAAAGAAGATCCGTTATCACATCTAAGCTTTAATGAGTTCGATTATTTACGTGTGATTCAGGTTTACCCTGAGGGTGTACGAATAACCGATCTTGCAGAAGAGTTGCAAGTGACTAAGCCTTCCGCATCGACAATGGTTGTTCGTTTGGAAAAAAAGGGTTTGGTGAAACGCATCGCATGTAATGAGGATGCCCGTGCTAAGCGTGTATTGCTGACAGAAGAAGTCGCAGAAAAAATGTCTTTGGAGCAGGTGGTTTACAAAGATATCTCTGAACAAATGATGCAACAATTAAATCAGCAAGAAGCTGAGCAGTTACAAGCTTTACTGAATAAAGCATTGAGCAATAAGTCATTTTAAATTAAACCAAAGGCCTCCGCTGTACGCATTAACCTTTGGTGTTTCATTTTTCTTTTATTTAATTCAACCATTTAGTTAGTCTTGCTAATTAAATGGTTAGCTTTGCTAACTACTGGTGGCAGTCATGCAAAACTCAATTTATAGACAGTTTTGGAAATATACGATTCCAACCGTCGCAGCAATGCTCGTGAACGGTTTATATCAAATAGTTGATGGCATTTTTATTGGCCGTTATGTTGGTGCTGACGGATTAGCAGGGATCAATGTTGCGTGGCCGATCATCGGTTCTATCCTTGGTATAGGGATGATGATTGGGGTGGGGACTGGTGCGCTAACGTCGATTAAGCAAGGAGAAAACGATCATGAGGGCGCGAAGCGTATTTTAACGACCGGATTGGGGGGGTTGGCGATATTGATGCCGGTCGTTGCTACCATATTGTTCTATTTTTCAGATGAATTTATTCGCTGGCAGGGGGCGGAAGGGCGAGTGTTTGAACTCGCGCTGCAATATCTGCATATTCTGATTGTCGCGTGCGTATTTACGCTAGGCTCTATCGCGGTTCCATTTCTTTTACGCAATGACGACAGCCCGAATTTAGCAACGATGCTGATGGTCATCGGTGCTGTCATTAATATTGTATTAGACTACTTATTTATTGCTTGGTTGGGGTGGGAGTTAACCGGAGCGGCCATTGCTACAGCGCTGGCACAATTGGTGGTAACCGTGCTTGGTATTGGTTACTTCTTTACTTCAAAAGCGACCTTACGCCTTCGAATCAGTGACTTTAAGTTTCAAGTTGATGTTGCACCAAAGATTATAATGATCGGTACATCTAGCTTCTTTATGTACGCGTACGGTTCTGTGATGGTGGCAATGCACAACGCATTATTTGCTCAGTACGGAAGTGCAATGTTGATCGGGGCGTATGCCATTTTGGGATATATCGTGACGGTTTACTATCTGATTGCAGAGGGAATCGCGAACGGTATGCAACCTCTAGTGAGTTTCAATCACGGGGCGCGCAACCCGGCGAACGTCAGGAAATTACTGCAAGTCGCAATGGGGACATCTGTGCTTGGTGGTGTAGCGTTTGTGGGTTTGATGAACCTTTTCCCGTACGAGTTGGTCTCGGTGTTTAACAATGCTGATCAACAGTTGATTGATAGCACGGTGATCGGGATTCGTTTACACATGTTTGCGTTGTTCCTAGATGGCTTTTTAGTCGTGGCGGCTGCGTACTACCAATCGGTAAACAAAGGCAGCAAAGCCATGTTTGTGACATTAGGCAACATGTTGGTTCAACTGCCGTTTTTATTCGTTATGCCGAAACTGTTTGGCGTGACAGGTATTTGGCTGGCTTTCCCATTGTCCAATATTGCGCTGAGTTTAGTCGTGGTCAGTATGTTGTGGCGGGACGTGAAAAAGCTGCTAAACGAAACTTCGGCTGAGCCAACAGTGCAAGCCTGTTAACAATGGCTGATAGAGAAAAGCGAGGTTGGGCCTCGCTTTTCTTTTTTGGAGAGCTAAATGTTTTTTACTTCTAAGCCAGCTAGCTGATGCCAATAGCCATTGCATTGGCGGCTTTCGAGTTTTTCAGGGTTGTCGCCATGCTCGTTTGAGCGAAAATGCTCTAACTCAGAAAGTGTACTCACACCTAGAGGGCTTAAGCGGACCACATCAACTAGCCCTTGCATGCTTGGTAAGTCATTGATCAGGTTATAACAATACCCTGATTGTGTTTGAATACCGTTAAGGTTAAAGACTTCTTGCCCTTCTTGGCTACTGACCTGGATTCCTGTTGGGTATTTGATACAGCAGGTTTCGCAATCGTCTTTCGCTCGGTTTTCAGCTCGGGCTGTGAAACAGCGAGCGGAATACGCTAAAGGTAAATAACCGTGGCTAAATACCTCAACTTCAAACTTGTTACGAATACCAAGCTCGTCACACTGAACTAAAGTATCGTTTAACCATTCGCGAGAGAGCTCGACAGGCATACACCAGCGAACCATACCTTGCTTCAAAAATAAGTTGAGCGTGTGTGCGTTATAAGTATTGATTGCAGGACCAACGACGAAAGGCACTTTATGCTCTGATGCTAATTGAACCGCCGATACGTCATTAGCCTCAATGGCGAAGTCACCGTTATTGATGTACTTCTTCATGATGTTTACTTCACTCGGTGCTTCCAGTAGCGCCATCGTAGAGATAACGACTTGCTTGCCAGAGGCAGATAAGTCTTTAGCGATTTCCAACCAGTGGGCTGATTTCATTTCTCTGCGTTTAGAGCAAACCGATTCACCCAGGTAAATAATGTCTGCAGAGCTTTGTTTTGCTTGTTGGTAGAAGGCTTCTACATCTTGTTTTGGCCAAAAATAGAGTAGTGGGCCAAGTGCGTATTTCATTGAGTTATCCATCTTAACCTCTACTGCCATTTACGGTGGTAAGCACCTAAGGTGGTTTGCGTTCCTTCCGACACATTTGCGAGCGTCGCATCCCATGCGGCTTCAACTTGGTAAGCTTCTGGGTTGGCTTGGTAGCGATCGATCGCGGCTCGCCATGTTCGAGTGACTTGCTCTACGTAAGCTGGGCTGCGTTGGCGCCCTTCAATTTTTACAGATGCGACATTAGCGGCAAACAGTTCTGGCAGCATCGAAAGGGTGTTCAAACTGGTTGGCTCTTCCAGAGCATGATAGCGTTTTTTCTCACCATCAATTTCTGTTTCAAAACGACCTTTACAGAGCGTAGGATAGCCTGCGTTTTCTCCTGCGCAGTAGCGGTCAATTAGGATATTATTTAGACGAGACTCAAGGCCTTGATCAGTTTCTTGCCAACGAACGTATTTGGCAGGAGAACAGGCACCCACAGTGTTTGGGGACTCACCCGTCATGTATGATGACAAATAACAACGGCCTTCGGACATAATACAAAGGCTACCAAAAGCAAAGACTTCTAGCTCGACATCGCTAGTGATGTTGCGCGAAAGCTGCTTCACCTGATGAATCGATAAGACGCGAGGCAGCACCACACGTTTTACGTTGAAGTTCTGTTTATAAAAATCAATGGCTGCGATGTTGGTCGCTGATGCTTGCACTGAAAGATGTAGTTCCAGATCGGGATATTTGCGAGCTGCATACTCCAGAACTGCAATGTCTGCAACAATCAGCGCGTCCACACCCAATGCCGCTGCATTGTCTACCGCGTTCGTCCAGCGCTCAAAGCCATTGGGATGAGCGAAGGTATTCAACGCGACATGAATTTTTTTGTCGCGGTCGTGAACGTATTGCACCGCTTTTTCTAACTTTTTGCCGTTAAAGTTGAGGCCAGCAAAGTGACGGGCGTTGGTATCATCTTTGAAGCCAATGTAGACGGCATCGGCACCGCAATCAATCGCAGTTTTTAACGCAGGCAGGTTACCCGCGGGACACAAGAGTTCCATATGCTCACAATCATTGAGAATAAAAAGGTGTCCGCATTTTATGAAGAATTATGAATAGCGAAATTGACCTAAGTTAGGTTTAGCTCAATAAAGTCGATATTTACCCCTTGAGAGTAAGGGTATCGAGTCGGGGTTAGTTCTTGTGACGACGATTCTGTACAAACAGCTCTTCAATTTCATGTTTTGGCTGTGGGCGATAAAAATGGAATCCTTGAATCGCATTACATTGAAGGTTAGAGAGCAAAGTAGCTTGCTGGTGGGTTTCCACCCCCTCGGCAACGACCGTCAAGTCGAGTGACTTACCCAGATTAATGATGTTTTCAATCACAGTGACCTGTTTGGGTAGCGTGTCGATATCGTTAATAAACGCGCGGTCGATTTTCAGCTCGTCGATAGGGAAGCGCGCTAAGTAGGAAAGGGAAGAGTAACCGGTACCAAAGTCATCGATAGAGAGGGCGAAGCCCAGTTTCTTAATCGCATTCAGCATTTGCAGTGTATGTTCGCTATCACTCATCACGGCACTTTCGGTTAGCTCGAAGGTAATGCAGCTTGGGTCAAGCTCGGTAGTGCGAAGTAACTTTTCCATAAAGTCGATCAGCTGTGGGTTACCAAATTGCTCGGGAGAGAGGTTGATAGCGACACGACCTGGCAGTATGCCTTGTTGTTTCCAACGTTTTACCGTATTGAAAACATCACGCATCACGACGCGTCCAAGGTGTTCGATTAACCCTGCACGCTCGGCGACAGGAATGAATGAACCTGGGCTAATGTAACCTTCGACAGGGTGTTTCCAACGAACGAGCGCTTCGGCACCGTTAATGCTGAAGTCACGCGCGTTAACCTTTGGTTGATACCACACTTCTAACCCGTTCTGCTGCAATGCTTTTTGCAGTTCGATTTCAAGCCACAAACGCATGCGCGCTTCTTTGTTCATCTGGTCGTTAAATTTGATCAGGCGATTTCGGCCACGATCTTTGGCTTCATACATCGCTGTATCAGCATTTTGTAGCAGGATTCGCGCATCTTGCCCGTCTTCAGGGTAACGAACGCTACCAATTGAGCACGCAAGGCGTTTACTGAAGTGGTGCAAGTCGAAAGGCTGGTTGATCAACGAGATAATGCGATCTGACAAAATTTCAGCCATGCGGGTATTTTCTGGTTCTGGCAGAATGACGCCAAACTCATCGCCACCCAAATGACCAATAATCGCTTGATTTGGCAGTAATCGTTTAAGACGGGCTGATACCTCTTGAATCACTTTATCGCCAATGTGGTGACCAAGTGAGTCATTAATATTTTTGAAGTTATCGATATCCAAATAGAACACCAGAAGCGGTGTTTGCTTTTTGATCAGCTGTTCCAAACGTTTGGTAAAACCAAAGCGGTTGTACAGTTTGGTGAGCGAATCAATATGTATGTCTTCATTCGATGCAGAAGACAAATTCTTAGGTGTATCGTCAGCGTCTTGGATCAAGATGATTTGAGACTCGCTGCCTAATATCGCCGTAGAATCTGCGTGTAACTGAACTTTTCGTTCAAAGCCACATCTCGCGCTGGTTAAGCAAACAAAAGGCTTTTCAGAAATTAATGTACTCAAACGATGACTAAACACTTTCTTGCTGTTTTCATCGATGAATAAACGGCTGAGCTCTTCGCCTAGCAACTCATGGGGAGAGTTCAGTCCCAGAAGGCGTGCTGATGCAGGGTTGGCAGAGATGATAATGTCATCTTCGATAAGCAGCAGACCGTCAGGCAGTAGTTGTGTTAATTTCGCAAACTTACTTTCGGACTCCTCTAAGGAGCGTACGAGGATCTGCTTTTCTGAAGTATCCACGGCGTGAAAAACGACAAAGCGAATTTCGTTACCTTCAAAAACCGGTGACAGACTAAAGTGCAGGCTGGTTTCAAGGTCGGTTTCATCGAGGGTGATTTCGGCTTCGACATGCGTTCCTTTGAATGCACGCTGATAGTAAGGGGCCAGCTTTTTATAAAACTGCTCACCCAGTACCTGGCAATCGTTTAAGCCGATGATTTCCTCATGACTTAAACCTGCGATATCGCAGTAACGGTCACTTACCATTCGATAATTGTGTTTTTTATCAAGAATGGCAAAGAAGAAAGGGCTATTTGAGGTTAGCGTGGCAAACCAATGTTTTAATTGCTGGGAAGGCATTAGGGTATTACCGATCTCCAATGAGCCAGATTATTCGTCCGTGTATAAAAAGCGACACCCTGATAAGCCTGCGGCGGTCTACTATCAAGTCCAGTATCGCTTGCCATTAAAGGGCTCGCGGTTTTAACTTTACAGTCGACAATCACATGGATACGCTCAGATAACTATAACTTTGAAAATACGGTTGTAAAAGTGTTTATCCACCTGTTCGCATCAATAATACACGTAACTTCAAAAAAAGAAGCGTTAGTGAACAATAATCCACCAATCTAAAATAAGCACTTTATTGATACATAACAGTAATCTCATTGCCACGATTGCTTAATATAGGCAACCTAATGACAAAGTAACGGATAATGAACGTGTTAAACAAGATTCGCAGTCAACTAGTAAAGAACGCAGCTAACATTTTGCGTTCTCCAGTCCAGTTATTACCACAGCCAATTCAGCAAAAAGCATTGCTGGAAGGGCTAAAAATGGTGTTTAAAGAAGCCTTGGAAGATGGTGACTTTGAGTTCCTTGAAGACAAGTGGTTAAAAGTTGCGATTAAAGACTTGAACTTAGCATGGTACATCAGCTATCAAGACGAAAAATTAGTGGTAGCTGAAAAACCAGTTCAGGAAGATGTGAGTTTTAGTGGTAATCTAAACGACCTAGTACTGATTGCTGGTCGTAAAGAAGACCCTGACACACTGTTCTTCCAACGTCGCCTTTCAATTGAAGGCGATACTGAGCTTGGCTTAGAAGTGAAAAACTTAATGGACAGTGTCGACTTAGAGCAGTTACCGAAAGCAATGCAAGTCGCTTTGAATCAATTGGCTGATTTTGTTCAGAAAGGAGTTCAAGCGCCTGCACAACCAACCGGAGTAGCGAATGCTTATTCGAACTGAAGCCCCTGCGGACATTCTTACCATTGACCGCTTATTGAAACACGCCTTCCCGACGGAAGCTGAAGCTAAGCTTGTGATGCGTTTGCGCGAAAACAGCAAATTCACACTTTCCTTAGTCGCGTGTACAGATGAGGGAGAGGTGATAGGCCATGCTTTATTTAGCCCAGTGACCTTAAATGGTGAAGATTTGTCGTGGCAAGGGCTGGCGCCATTGGCTGTTCATGAAGATTACCGTCGCCAAGGCATCGCTGCAGAGTTGATCAAAGAAGGTTTTGATTCATTGCGTGATTTTGGCTATCCAGTGTGTGTGGTGTTGGGCGATCCTGATTATTACGCGCGCCAGGGCTTTCAATCATGCGACGAGATGGGATTCGAATGCGCTTGGGATGTTCCTAAAGGTGCATTTCGTATCGCAGAATTGGTCGAAGGTCAATGTGCCGGACTCTCCGGACGCATAGATTACGCGCCAGAGTTCTCTGAGCTGTAAATGAAAGAAGCCCACTAACTCAGTGGGCTTCTTTCTTAGTTCATTGAAAACTGAGATAGGGAGATTAGGATGACTGGTCACTTTTCTTCTTACCCCAAACCTCTATTTTTGCTTTCTTACTTAGCCCTAAAACATTGAGTTTTCTGCTGCCCCAACTGCTGTAAGTCATTTCAATCTGTTTTAGCTTCGCTTCTTTTGAGCCAGGAAGGCTCCATGCACGAGTCGATAATCCACTTGTTAGCACACCCATAGAGGTTAGCTTTTTCTCACTACCGTCCGTCATCACGACTTTTAAGTCGTTAATGTCTACCGTGCCCTGCACACATTTCAGTTTAATTTTACTGAAGCTGCGATTTCGAAATAGGCTATTTGGTGTCACGGTATCCGTTTCTGTTTGGAATTTGACGGTTTTCGTTGCAATCAGCTCCCACTCATCGCTGCTATTAGCAAAAACACTCATGCTGGTGGTGGCTACCAGTGCGCAAAGCAGCAGTGTAGGTAAGAATTTCATAATGTACCTCATATGTTATACCTACGGTGTGGCCATTGTCATAGGCAGAACAGTTCAATCATTCCAATGTATTGAGGTGTTCCTTGAAGTCCTTTAGGTATAATCACGATTATTTGTTAGGATTGCCCTCGTTCAAATAGGTGACGGAAAATGTCAATTAACGAGAAACAGTATTTACACGAAATGGGCATCAGCACATGGGAGCTGGTACACCCAGATAGATTGGCAGGTTACCAATCGCCAAAAATCGATTTGCAAAGTTCTTGCAAACTCCTGTTGATCTCTCCGGTATGTCCAGAGAATGAGACGGCGGTTTTGTTTGAAAACATCCTAAAGAGTATGAAGTTAACGCTTGACCAAGCGTTACATATTGAGCCAGAGCGATTTCCATTACTTGGCCAGCACGAGCTTGAGTGGGTTTGGTTTGCAGGGTGTGAAGCCGAAGTATTGCCTGACACTAAACAATTGACATCGCCATTGTTGCAAGATGTGGATGGGAATACCCAACAAAAACGTGCACTTTGGCAACAGATTTGTTCTTACAACAATTCGAGCAAATAAGCATTAATCCCCGTTTTACTGCAATTGGTATTGCACATGAACCCCTAGGTAAATAATGACAACTAAAATCTTACCAATGTGCGCTGAGCACTTAGATCAAGTTTGGCAAATTGAGCAGCAAGCACACTCGCATCCGTGGGCAGAGTCTTTGGTACGTGATTTATCCAGCCGTGGAGCATGTCATCATGTGATGCTCGATGGCGAGATGGTGATTGGCTACTTCTATGCGCAGAATATTGTCGGTGAAGTTACGTTGCTGAATATTGCTATCGCGCCGCATCTTCAGGGTAAAGGCTATGGTCAAAAACTGTTGGATGCGTTCTTAGAACATTGTGAGCAATCAAAAGCGGAGAGTGCTTGGCTTGAGGTGCGAGAGAGTAATAAGCCTGCTATTTATATTTATGAACAAGCTGGATTCAATGAAGTTGATCGACGTCATAACTATTACCCTGCGAAAACTGGCACGGGAAAAGAAGATGCGATCATCATGAGTTATCTCTTCTTTCACTAACGTTAACGCATCCCATTAGGGAAGTCGCCCCTAAAGCGATCAGTTGCCCCTGAGGCAATAATAAGCGAGAATACCGCGCAATATTGAATCTAAAAAGCGTGTTTGCTTTTCGAGCAAGCATTCAGACATCAAAGAAGACCAGTTTCATGTCAAATACACCTTTTCTAAGCGAAGTGTCTAAACGTAGAACGTTCGCTATTATTTCTCACCCGGATGCGGGTAAAACCACCATTACTGAAAAAGTCCTTTTATTCGGAAACGCGATTCAAAAAGCAGGTACGGTTAAAGGTCGTGGTAATGCACAGCACGCAAAATCAGACTGGATGGAAATGGAAAAGGAACGTGGTATCTCGGTAACCACGTCTGTGATGCAGTTCCCTTACAATGATTGCCTGGTAAACCTACTTGATACTCCTGGACACGAAGACTTCTCGGAAGATACATATCGTACTCTAACGGCAGTCGACTCGTGTTTGATGGTTATCGATGCAGCGAAAGGTGTCGAGGATCGTACTCGTAAGTTGATGGAAGTAACCCGTCTACGTGATACGCCAATCGTGACCTTCATGAACAAACTTGACCGTGACGTTCGTGATCCAATGGAAGTATTGGACGAAGTAGAAAACGAATTGGGCATGATGTGTGCGCCTATCACGTGGCCAATCGGCTGTGGTAAAGAGTTTAAAGGTGTGTACCACATTCACCGTGATGAAACGATTTTATACGAATCTGGTCACGGTCATGAGATTCAAGAAGTTCGAATCATCAAAGGTCTAGATAACCCAGAGCTTGATGAAAAAGTCGGTGCAGGCCTTGCGGAAAGTGTTCGAGAAGAGCTTGAGCTTGTTATGGGTGCTTGCCCTGAGTTTGATTTGGAAATGTTCTTAACAGGTGACCTGACGCCAGTTTACTTCGGTACCGCATTAGGTAACTTCGGTGTAGACCACATGCTAGACGGTCTAACAGAGTGGGCACCAGCACCGAAAACGCGTCAAGCGGTTGAGCGTGAAGTTGAAGCGACAGAAGAGAAGTTCTCTGGTTTCGTATTCAAGATCCAAGCAAACATGGACCCGAAACACCGTGACCGTATCGCATTCATGCGTATTGTATCGGGTACTTACACGCAGGGTATGAAGATGAACCACGTTCGTCTTGGCAAGCAGGTGAGTATCTCTGATGCAGTAACCTTTATGGCGGGTGACCGTTCACGTGCAGAACACGCTTACGCGGGTGATATCATTGGTCTGCATAACCACGGTACTATCCAGATTGGTGATACCTTTACTCAAGGTGAGTCACTGAAGTTCTCTGGTATTCCGAACTTCGCCCCGGAACTGTTCCGTCGTATTCGCCTGAAAGATCCACTAAAGCAGAAACAGCTACTAAAAGGCTTGGTGCAACTATCAGAAGAAGGTGCGGTACAGGTATTCCGTCCACTACAAAACAACGATCTGATCGTTGGTGCCGTTGGTGTACTTCAGTTCGATGTTGTTGTGGCTCGTTTGAAGTCTGAATATAACGTTGAAGCGATTTATGAAGGCATCAACGTTGCAACTGCGCGTTGGGTTGAGTGTGATGATGCGAAGAAACTGGATGAGTTCCAACGTAAGAACCAAGCAAATTTAGCATTGGATGGTGGTGATAACTTAACGTATATTGCGCCAACAATGGTTAACTTAAACTTGGCGAAAGAGCGTTTCCCTGATATTGATTTCCGTGCGACGCGTGAGCACTAATCAAAAAGCGGTTTGGGTAAGCTTTAACGCAAACTAGATTTTAAAACGCCCTTGGCTATAAACTTAGCCAAGGGCGTTTTTTATAAGGATGAGATATGAACTGGTTTAAACGAGGATTGAAGCGTTACGACGACTGGTGCAAGGAGATGGGGCTAACCCCCGATCAAAAACGCAGCTGCGTTCCGTATCGAAAAGATCCTGCCCATCAAAATGAAGAGAACAGTGAAGCTCTGCTATTTTCTGATTCTCAGTTTGTCGGTACAGATAAAAAGTCTCAAGATGAAGCTCTTTGATACCCATTGTCACTTTGACTTTGATGTATTCCAAGGTGACTTTGCACATCAACTTCAGCTAGCTCAAACGCAAGGTGTGACAAGAATTCTGATTCCTTCAGTGGGACCTCAAAACTGGGCTCGTATTCAAACCTTGGCAGATCAACATGCCAATTTGTATTACGCCCTTGGGTTTCATCCGTATTTTCTTGAAGATAACGTCGAGCAGCACTTTGCTGAATTGGAACATTATCTAAAACAAAATGTTCCCCAGTGCGTGGCAATAGGAGAGTGTGGGCTAGATTTTGCCATTGATGTTGACCCACAGTTGCAAGAAAAGACACTTGAAGTTCAATTTGAACTGGCTAGACGCTTCGAACTCCCAGTTATTTTACACAGCCGAAAAGCGCACAATCGCCTTATTCAAATGGTTAAAGCGGCGAAGCTCCCTCGGGGAGGTGTGCTACATGCTTTCTCTGGGAGTTATCAGCAAGCAATGGAGTGGGTCAAAATAGGTTTTTTTATCGGTGTAGGAGGAACCATCACCTACCCAAGAGCGAAGAAAACGCGCGACGCAATTCAAAAATTACCACTCAAACATCTCGTGATCGAAACAGATGCACCGGATATGCCTATACTTGGATATCAAGGGGAGTCGAATCACCCAGCCAAACTCATTCATGTCTTTAATGAGCTCGTAGAGTTGCATAACGGCTCAAAGCAATCGATTGCCTCTCAGTTATGGAAAAATAGCAATTTTGCTTTCTCGATATGTGAATAAAATCTAAAGATGTGGTTTGAAATAGAAAACGTTTTCCTGCTTATTGTGAATTAACTCACAAAGCTGGCTGAATCAATCATGAATCTTATAGGAAAGTGTGAGGCTGGCATTACTTTAATTGATTCTGCATGAGTATAATTGCTCCCGCTTTATAGCTCCATTTTGTAACACGCCAATAAATAACTTATAAGGAAGTCATAAACTATGAGCCTGTTTATGAGCCTAATCGGTATGGTAGTGCTTCTTGCGATTGCAGTGGCATTTTCTAATAACCGAAAAGCTATCAATCTAAGAACTGTGGGTGGCGCATTCGCTATCCAATTCGCATTAGGTGCATTTGTTCTGTATGTACCTTGGGGCCGTGATCTACTAAACGGTTTCTCTTCAGGTGTTTCTAACGTTATCAACTACGGTAACGATGGTTCATCATTCCTGTTCGGTGGTCTTGTTTCTGACAAGATGTTCGAAGTATTCGGCGGCGGCGGTTTCATCTTCGCATTCCGTGTTCTTCCTACACTGATCTTCTTCTCTGCACTGATTTCAGTTCTTTACTACATTGGCGTTATGCAATGGGTTATCAAGATTCTTGGTGGCGCACTACAAAAAGCGCTGGGCACTTCACGTGCGGAATCAATGTCAGCAGCAGCAAACATTTTCGTAGGTCAAACAGAAGCACCTCTAGTTGTTCGTCCATTCGTTCCAAAAATGACTCAATCAGAGCTATTCGCGGTAATGTGTGGTGGTCTAGCTTCTGTTGCTGGTGGTGTACTAGCGGGCTACGCTTCAATGGGTGTTCCACTAGAGTACCTAGTAGCAGCATCATTCATGGCGGCACCAGGTGGTCTACTATTCGCTAAAATCCTTCACCCAGAGACTGACCAGCCTCACGAAAGTATCGAAGAAGCGATGGACGGCGGCGACGACAAACCAGTAAACGTAATCGACGCAGCAGCGGGCGGTGCGGCTTCTGGTCTACAACTTGCGCTTAACGTAGGTGCAATGCTAATCGCATTCGTTGGTCTAATCGCGCTGATCAACGGTATGCTAGGTGGCATCGGTGGTTGGTTCGGCATGCCAGAACTAACGCTAGAGCTAATCCTAGGTTACGCATTCTCTCCACTAGCATTCCTAATCGGTGTTCCATGGGCTGAAGCAGTAACTGCTGGTTCATTCATCGGTCAGAAAATCGTAGTGAACGAATTCGTTGCTTACTTGAACTTCACACCATACCTAGGTGAAAACGCTCAAGTAATCGCGGCAACTGGTGAAGTAATGTCTGAGAAGACAACAGCTATCATCTCATTCGCACTATGTGGTTTCGCGAACCTTTCTTCTATCGCGATTCTACTTGGTGGTCTAGGTAGCCTTGCACCAAACCGTCGTAGTGACATCGCTCGCATGGGTGTTAAAGCTGTTCTTGCAGGTACGTTGTCTAACCTTATGGCAGCGACAATTGCAGGCTTCTGCTTAAGCCTTGCAGCACTATAATTAGAATCGGTTCTTAATATATAGACGCCGTTTTACATCATGCCCTGTAGCAAGAGATTGCTGCGGGGCATTTTTCGTTTTTCGGGCTCCAAAATCTCACCGGGTGCCGACCTCAGTCTATGAGTTACGCAGCCGATGGAATAGGGGCTAGGAAATTTTGAGATACAAACCGTTTGCGCTCTATTTGGTGCTACAGTTTTGCGGTGAAACTCTATAATGTATTAATCACAGGATAGTGGTTAAGGTTGATACTTAATCACGTAATGAATATTACATAATCGATGGGCAAATGACTTGCCCAGCAATATCAGATCTAATAGGCGTTTTGCTGTGTGATGTGATATTAAAGACACCGCAATCATAGATTGTTGTGCCATAGGCCAAACTGGTACTGTGCGGTGACAAGGATAGCAATTGGCATATGAAATTTTCGCTGTATATGCCGAGTCTTCAGGGAACCAAGTCCGTTCATTAATAGACTGTTTAGCCATTTACTCACATTGTCTCGACTTGTTGATTATAGTTAGAGACGTGATGTAAGGCTGAGTAGTGAATTTTTTGAATATTGATCGGAGATAGAAATGAGCGATTTAAAAGCAGCAGCGCTACGTGCACTTAAACTTATGGACCTAACTACGTTGAATGACGATGACACTGATGCAAAAGTGATTTCATTATGTCATGACGCGAAAACAGCAGTAGGCAACACAGCTGCAATTTGTATTTACCCTCGCTTTATTCCTATTGCTAAGAAGACACTTCGTGAGCAAGGTACGCCAGAGGTTCGCATTGCAACAGTAACGAACTTCCCACACGGTAACGACGACATCGAAATCGCTGTTGCTGAAACAAAAGCGGCGGTTGCTTACGGTGCAGACGAAGTTGACGTTGTTTTCCCATACCGCGCGCTAATGGCGGGTGATGAGAAAGTAGGCTTCGAACTAGTTAAGCAATGTAAAGAGGCTTGTGGTGATATTCTTCTTAAAGTGATCATCGAAACGGGTGAACTAAAAGAAGAAGCACTAATCAAGAAAGCATCTCAAATCTGTATTGAAGCAGGTGCTGACTTCATTAAAACTTCAACTGGTAAAGTGCCAGTAAACGCAACACCAGAATACGCACGCATGATGCTTGAAGTTATTCGCGACATGGGTGTTGCAGAAACTGTTGGTTTCAAACCAGCAGGTGGTGTGCGCACTGCTGAAGACGCAGCTGCATACCTAGCAATGGCTGACGAAATCCTAGGTGACAACTGGGTTGATGCCCGTCACTACCGTTTCGGTGCGTCTAGCCTGCTAACTAACCTACTAAATACATTAGAAGTGACAGACGAAACTGCTGATCCAGCAGCGTACTAATCCCAATAATATGTCTGAACGGTAGCACCTAAACGGGTGCTACCAAACCTCTTCTATCCTACTTAACCATGGCTCACTGAGAGCATGGGAGGCACTAATGTATTTACCACAAGAAATCATTCGTAAAAAACGTGACGGTGAAGTACTTACCGCAGACGAAATCAACTTCTTTATTCAAGGCGTAGCAAATAACACCGTATCTGAAGGTCAGATCGCGGCGTTTGCTATGACGATTTTCTTCAATGAAATGACCATGGATGAGCGCATCGCCCTAACGTGTGCAATGCGTGATTCGGGCATGGTTATCGACTGGAGCCACATGAACTTTGGTGGCCCAATTGTCGACAAACACTCTACTGGCGGTGTGGGTGACGTAACGTCTTTGATGCTTGGCCCTATGGTGGCAGCATGTGGCGGTTTCGTACCAATGATCTCTGGCCGTGGTCTTGGCCACACAGGCGGTACGCTAGATAAGCTTGAGTCTATTCCAGGCTACAACATCACACCAAGCAACGATGTGTTTGGGCAAGTAACTAAAGACGCAGGTGTGGCGATCATCGGTCAAACAGGTGACCTTGCTCCAGCGGATAAGCGTGTTTACGCGACTCGTGATATTACCGCAACCGTAGACAACATTTCTCTGATCACGGCTTCCATTCTTTCTAAGAAATTGGCGGCGGGTCTGGAGTCGCTAGTAATGGACGTTAAAGTCGGCTCTGGTGCATTCATGCCAACTTACGAAGCGTCTGAAGAGCTAGCGAAATCAATCGTTGCAGTAGCAAACGGTGCGGGTACTAAGACCACTGCAATCTTGACAGACATGAACCAAGTATTGGCCTCTTCGGCAGGTAATGCGGTGGAAGTTCGTGAAGCGGTTCGTTTCCTAACGGGTGAATACCGTAACCCACGCCTACTTGAAGTCACCATGGCTTCTTGTGCAGAAATGCTGGTACTTGGCAAACTGGCTGAGAACACAGAAGATGCACGTGCGAAGTTGATGGAAGCACTAGACAACGGTAAAGCAGCAGCATGCTTCGGCAAGATGGTTGCGGGTCTTGGCGGCCCAGCAGACTTCGTAGAAAACTACGATAACTACCTAGAAAAAGCGGAAATCATCAAGCCTGTTTACGCGACGGAAACGGGCATTGTTTCAGCAATGGACACGCGTGCGATTGGCATGGCTGTCGTTGCTATGGGGGGTGGTCGCCGTGTTGCTACTGATGAAATCGACTATGCCGTAGGTTTCGACGAGTTCATCCGCTTGGGTGAAGTTGCAGATAGCGATAAACCTCTTGCCGTTATCCACGCTCGCAGTGAAGAGCAGTGGGAAGAAGCGGCAAAAGCACTGCGCAGTGCAATCAAAGTAGGTGGTGAGTACACACCAACTCCAGAGGTTTACCGCCAAATTCGTGCAGAAGATATTTAATAGAACAAGTAATTACACAAGGCCTACTCAACCATAATAAAAAGCCGAGTGGGCCTAAGGAACGAGCAATGAAAAGAGCATTTATTTTAGTACTAGACTCATTCGGTATTGGTGCAACCGCTGACGCTGAGAAATTTGGTGATGTAGGTTCAGACACACTAGGCCACATCGCAGAACAATGCGAAAAAGGCTTAGCAGATAACGACCAACGTCAAGGCGCACTTCGCCTTCCAAACCTATCTAAGTTAGGTTTGGCAATGGCACACAAAGAATCAACAGGTCGCTTTGCTCCTGGCCTAGACGCAGAAGCAGAAATCATCGGTGCGTACGGCCACGCAGCAGAGCTTTCTTCTGGTAAAGACACGCCGTCTGGTCACTGGGAAATCGCAGGTGTTCCCGTTCTGTTTGACTGGGGTTACTTCACAGACAAAGCAAACAGCTTCCCTAAAGAGTTGACGGATCGCATCCTTGAGCGTGCTGGTCTTGACGGTTTCCTAGGTAACTGCCACGCATCTGGTACTCAAGTTCTTGATGACTTGGGTGAAGAGCACATGAAAACTGGGCAGCCAATCTTCTACACCTCTGCGGACTCTGTATTCCAAATCGCCTGTCACGAAGAGACATTTGGCCTGGATCGTCTACTAGAGCTTTGCCAAATTGCGCGTGAAGAACTAGAAGATTACAACATCGGCCGTGTAATCGCGCGCCCATTCATTGGCCCGGGTAAAGGTCAATTTGAGCGTACGGGTAACCGTCGTGACCTATCTGTAGAGCCACCATCAGCGACTATCTTACAAAAGTTAGTTGATGAGAAGGGTGGTCAAGTTCATTCCATCGGTAAGATTTCAGATATTTATGCTGGTTGCGGGATCACTAAAAAAACCAAAGCAACAGGCATTCCAGCACTATTTGAAGCAACGAAAGAAGCGATCAAAGAAGCGGCTGATAACACCATCGTATTCACTAACTTCGTCGACTTCGATTCAGCTTACGGTCACCGTCGTGATGTGGCGGGTTACGCTGCAGCGCTTGAGTACTTTGATAGTCGCATCAATGAAGTGCTAGAACTGATGGGTGAAGATGACGTGCTTATCCTAACAGCAGACCACGGCTGTGATCCAACATGGCCAGGTACTGACCATACTCGTGAGCACATCCCAGTATTGGTTTACGGTCAAAAAGTGCCAGCAGGCTCTCTTGGCCGCCGCGAAACATTCGCAGACATCGGCCAAACATTGGCGAGCTACTTCGGTACTTCTCCAATGGATTACGGTAAGAATTTCCTATAATTAGGATATTGAAAACTAGGAGCTGAATGCTCCTAGTTTTATGTTTGCAGTATGCAAGTACTGCTTGTCGGAAATGAGAATACTCTGGCTTATATCGCCTTAAGCGCGGAGCGCTAGAGAAAGGTTAAGGAAAAGAAAATGGCAACTCCACATATCAATGCTGAAATGGGTGCATTCGCAGACGTCGTACTGATGCCGGGTGACCCGCTACGTGCAAAATACATCGCAGAAACCTTCCTTGAAGACGTTGTGCAAGTGTGTGATGTGCGTAATATGTTCGGTTACACAGGCACATACAAAGGCCGTAAGATCTCGGTAATGGGCCACGGTATGGGTATCCCATCATGCTCGATTTACGCAACGGAGCTAATTAAAGACTTCGGCGTGAAGAAAATTATCCGTGTTGGTAGCTGTGGCGCAGTAAACGAAGACATCAAAGTGCGTGATGTTGTGATCGGCATGGGCGCGTGTACGGATTCTAAAGTGAACCGTATCCGTTTTAAAGGTCATGACTTTGCAGCAATCGCAGACTACAAAATGGTTCGCGCGGCAGAAGACGCAGCAAAAGCACGTGGCATTGATGTGAAAGTCGGTAACCTATTTTCAGCGGAGCTTTTCTACACGCCTGATCCAGAAATGTTCGACGTAATGGACAAGTACGGCATTGTTGGTGTTGAAATGGAAGCGGCGGGTATTTACGGTGTAGCGGCAGAATACGGTGCAAAAGCTCTGACAATCTGTACGGTTTCAGATCACATCAAAACGGGTGAGCAAACAACTTCTGATGAGCGTCAAACAACATTCAACGACATGATGCTAATCGCACTAGATTCAGTATTGCTAGGCGATGAAGAATAAGCGACAAAGAGTCATCTTAGTTTCTTGACATTAAGAACTAAAAGAACAGCCCGCACAATGCGGGCTGTTTTTGTATTAGATGTTGATTACCGACTGACTATTTGGTTAGCAGTAGGTTTTGCGTTTTTTTACGGCGGATAGGCTGTCTACGTAAAATCATAATGAATAACATGCCGCACACAAAACTCATTAGCACCATCATGTACATGTAGCGATCACTTTTACGATAGTGGTGGTCAGAAATCGCGGTTACACGACCTGTCTCAAAGGTAACGCGAACAAAACCGATGAGTGCTTCATCGGCAAATACTGGTTCAACCAACTGCTGGCGGCCAATGGAAGCTGTTGCCAAAGGCGTGTCTAAGCCTAAAACTTCGCGTACCGATAGCGCATCTTCACTAGACGCTAAACGTACGCCTTGTGCATCATATATTGTCGCATCAAACACCAAACGGTCTTGTGCTAGCTGGTTTGTCAGCTTAAGTAAGCGTTCTTGATCTTTGGTCAAAATCATTTCACTGGCAGAAAGAGACGCCTGTGAAATCAAAACTTTGGTGAGTGTCTCAAGCTGCTGTGCTTGAATTTTCTCGTTGCCCTTACTGATCACAACACTGTTTTTGATCGTGATAAACAACATCACACACAGTAGGATTAGTGCCAGAATTCTTAGGGCATTCCTTACTGAGAACAAGGATTCACTCATGCTCTTTACTCATCCATTTAAAATAAAACAAAGACTTGCCTTTTTAGTTTGTTGAGGTAACGTTTTAGCAAAGTCATAAGGGATTATATACATGGACGCGTCAAAAAGCTTGCCTATCAGAAAACATACGACACTTTTAAAACGATTACCTGAGACTCGATTTGCCTCCCAACTAGATAAAGCAAAAGCAAACTGGATAGTGTTTGCAGAATACCTTTCGCCACGTCATTTTGAAGACATTGATTTCTTCACAGGTGTCTACAACCCCGTGTTAGAAACGTGGAAAGTTGGCCAATATGAAGTCGCCTTGATGGCAGGAGAGTTGACCCCTCAACACGAAACGATCTTACAAAGCCTCAACTTGGATTACGCCTCGCTTAATGAAGTTCCAGATCTCTCAACCCAAGGTTTGATCGTATTTGACATGGACTCAACGGCAATCCAGATAGAGTGTATTGATGAAATCGCAAAATTGGCCGGAGTCGGGGATGAGGTGGCAGAAGTTACTGAACGTGCGATGCAAGGTGAACTGGATTTTGAGCAAAGTTTGCGTCAACGCGTAGGCAAGCTCAAAGGTGCTGATGAATCAATCCTTGAACAAGTTCGTTCCCAATTGCTATTTATGCCGGACTTTGAAGCGTTAATCGCAACGTTAAAAGCACTAGGTTGGAAAACAGCGATTGCTTCCGGTGGTTTTACTTACTTCTCGGATTACATCAAAGATAAAGTCGATTTAGATTTTGCTCGCTCTAATCAGTTGGAAATCATTAATGGTAAGTTCACGGGGAACGTACTTGGCGATGTGGTTACCGCGCAGATGAAGTCAGATATCCTGGTGGAGTTGGCGGATGAATACGAAATTGAGCAGCACAACACGGTTGCTGTCGGTGATGGCGCTAACGATCTTGTGATGATGTCGGTAGCTGGTTTAGGTATCGCGTACCACGCAAAACCTAAAGTGGAAGCTCAAGCGCAATCTGCGATTCGCTTTGCAGGCTTAGGCGGTGTGCTCTGTATTTTATCTGGTGCACTGGTGAAGCAGCAAAAGGTCAGCTGGAAAGCAAAACCTTAATTTATCCATTCAAAAACACCGCCTTTCTGGCGGTGTTTTTCGTTGACTTGGTATGGCTCTAAATTTACTCGGTTAACTCTAATCTAATTACAACCTCTTCCGTAATGTCTTCAAACTCACTGTAACCGACCAAAGCGGTCAGCTCCTTTTCTAATTTGCTCGCTTGATGTACGCCAAATTGGGTTAAGTCACTTAAGTCTTGTTGCAGCAACGATGTCATCGGATCGAAAATTGGGGCTGTAGATAAGCGAATCACGTAGAAGTCACCCATCATTCGCGCTTTCTTTATAAATTGAATCCGTTCTTTTACGCTATTGAACTCTTGATGAAGCTTAGACTCAATGCCTGTAATTTTATTGCCGACTTTGGCTGCGCTAATGTAGATATCCTGATGCCTTGCTTGAGCTCCCTCTACACGCTTTATCGGCTCTGCGATTAATGTGCTTGTTCGACCTTTAAAGATAGGTTCAAGTGACAACAGTTGATCATGTCCAAGGCGGGCAAAAAGCTCAATGTGCTTAGGTAGCGGCAAATTCACCCCAATAACGGGGGTTTTGATTGAAGACGACGCTGTTTTACTGATAAAAATGGGTGTGCTCAGAGTTCGAGAGAGCAACATGCTGTGCAGTCTTTCAAGTAACGCATTACTCGGTAGCATCTCTTTTTGCGGGATCAACTTATCTTGATTGTGCTCGATAATGCTGTTGAAAAAGGCGATCACTTTAATGGTGTGGCTGCTTTCATCAATAACTAGCTGTACGCTACAGCCATCTGGACTAACACGAATTACCCGATATGGCACCGACGTTAAAGGCAGCTTTTTGTCGTAGAGTTGTAACTCTCGGAAGTTGATCTGAACCTCTTGCCCAGAGCGCAACATAGTAGGTTCGTCCAGTTTAATGCCGAGCCCTCGCTTTGAAATATCGACGGTGCTGCCACTCGCTGTGACGGGCCCAGAACATAGTTCTATTGGGGTCTTAAATCGGTAACGTGGCTCTTTACGACGAGACTTGGCATCAAAATAAATGCCTTTCGGGTTGCCTATAATTCTTCTCGGATGGCGAAATGCATTTAACGTATTCGCGGGTAAGCGCGGCTTTTCAGTGAGCAGATAATCCTGCCCTGATTTTTCGTCAGCAATTTCTTGCAAGATGCCAATATGAGTCAATGATTGGGACGTTTCAGCCAACTCCGGAGAGAAAGCGGCTAAGTCTTCCTGTTCTTGCTCTGACAGTTCAAATATCGAAATTCTAAACGCGCGCCAACTTTCACGTTTAGCACCTAAATGCCAAAATAGCTGGCGTTGTTCACGAGTGGCCTCAGGACGAAGCATCGAATAGAAATAGGTTCGGTTTTCGTGCTCGTGAGTAAATGAATAAAGGACATTGGTGGTGCCTTTAACGCCAGGTTTAATGAGTGACGCGACTCGCTTCTCATTAAATAAGGACCCAAACATTTGCTGGTTCCTTTCATCATGCCAGTACTGCCAAAGCTTTTGATTGTTTGGCGTCAACATAGCGAGTTTCAGCTCACTGCCATCAAAGAATAGGGGTAAGCTGCTGGTGTGCTTGAGCGCGATGTGCTCATAACCACGAGTTCGAGCTCGAATGATCTTATCTTGATTATCGTGACGAGCTCTTTTAGCTGCGCTGTTGAGCGCTTCATCGATCACTCGAGTAACGACATTGGTTTCAGTTAAACGTATGGTTCTGAGGTATCGAACTGAGTCATTCTCGTAACAGTCATCGACCGCAAGTATGCGGTACGCCAGCGGTTTCTCGATACCGGCAACCTGAGATTTGCTGGCAAACTCAGTAAACGTGACCTGAATAATCTCCCCAAGGTTATATTTAAACGCACTTGGGACTTTGAACTTTGCGCCAGAGCAGGATAAGTCAATGCTTAACCCATGCAGAAGTTGCCCTTTAGATCGGCAAATCTCGACTTGAGATTGGACTTTCAAGCGCTTTTCTTGGCGCTTTAAGTCATAGCCGAGGTGAACGGGCTCTGCTAAGAAAGGGCTTTTAGGATCCGTTAACGATTGCGTTTTTTGTTGAGTAAGACGTTTGCTCATTACGCGAAAGTTATTCCGTGTGTTGACCAAAGCTTCCCACATTCCCTCAGTGTAGCCGCCAAACTTTTTGATGTTTTTATGGTAAGCGTTGAAAGCAACGTCATCTAACCAATGTGGAATACCATCCAAAATATACTCGCGACATTCACCTTGGACGCGACCGCGCAGATCGATGCTTTTTTTGCACGGAGCCATCAAGCGGTTAAGTTCCATTTTCACTAAGATTTTGGCCGAAGGCGGCTCTTCCTCGGTCAATTGGCCAAGGACAAAGTCAAAGTCATCCGAACCGTAAACGGGAATGAGTCGTTCTGCGATCGAGAGAATTTCAGATTGCTGCATTATTTCTGTTAGAGTATGTCGTTACTTTAAATTGTATCGGCTAAGCGAAGTAAAACTTAAGTATATCAATAGTTCATTTCAGTTAAGGTCTGACTTGGCTGTGCTTAGTCACATTTGTAGAAAAAATCGAGGCATCATGGCGAAAGCAAAACGAGCGTATGTTTGTAATGATTGTGGCGCGGATTTTCCCCGTTGGCAGGGGCAGTGTAACGCATGTGGTTCGTGGAATACGATAACAGAAGTCCGTATCGCTGCATCGCCAACGGTTGCTCGTAATGAACGTTTATCCGGCTACGCGGGCTCCGCAACAGAAGCTACAGTTCAAACGTTATCTGAAATTGATCTGCAGGAAGTGCCACGCTTCACCAGCGGGTTTAAAGAACTTGACCGCGTATTAGGTGGGGGCGTTGTACCCGGCGCCGCTATTTTGATTGGTGGTAACCCTGGCGCTGGTAAATCCACCTTGCTGCTGCAAACCATGTGTAGTTTGTCTGCGCAAATGCCAACGCTCTATGTAACAGGTGAAGAATCGTTGCAGCAGGTAGCAATGCGAGCTTCTCGACTGGGCTTGCCGAAAGAGCACTTAAAGATGTTATCGGAAACAAACGTCGACAAAATTTGCCAAATCGCCGAAAAAGAGCAACCTCGCATTATGGTGATTGACTCGATTCAGGTAATGCACGTTTCAGATGTTCAATCGTCACCGGGCAGTGTTGCTCAAGTACGTGAATCTGCGACTGCTCTGACACGATACGCAAAACAGAATAACGTCGCGGTATTTATTGTTGGTCACGTAACAAAAGATGGTACCCTTGCGGGCCCTAAAGTTCTTGAGCACATTATAGACTGTTCAGTGCTGCTTGATGGTGGTACTGATAGCCGCTTTCGCACATTGCGTAGTCATAAGAACCGCTTTGGCGCTGTGAATGAGCTCGGTGTTTTTGCAATGACAGGCCAAGGGTTGAAAGAAGTGAGTAACCCATCCGCGATTTTCCTTTCTCGTGGTGAAGAAGAAACATCAGGTTCTTCTGTTATGGTGGTTTGGGAAGGTACGCGTCCTCTATTAGTAGAGATTCAAGCGTTGGTGGATTACTCCCAATTGGCAAACCCTCGCCGTGTTGCGGTCGGTTTGGAGCAGAACCGTTTATCACTTTTGCTCGCTGTGTTGCATAAGCATGGTGGCTTACAAATGGCAGACCAAGATGTCTTTGTTAATGTGGTTGGCGGTGTTAAGGTGACGGAGACGAGTGCCGATCTTGCGTTAGTTATGGCGCTTTTATCGAGTTTTCGTGACCGTCCACTACCCAAAGATGTGGTTATTTTTGGGGAGGTCGGGCTTGCAGGCGAAATCCGTCCTGTGCCAAGTGGGCAAGAACGTTTGAATGAAGCGTTCAAACATGGTTTCAAGAAAGCCATTGTGCCTGCAGCCAACATGCCGAAAGGCGGCATTCCTGGCATGCAAATTCACGGCGTTAAGAAATTGTCGGAAGCTATAGAGGCTTTTGACGAGCTGTAATGCTCATAAGAATGGTATTTGTGTAATCACAAACTGTTCTATCCGTCCTCAATAAAATGCGAATAAAGTACATAAATTGCTGTGTTTGACTATGCTTTGGGGACGGAAATTTCACGTTAAAATTTTTTTTCTTCCATCCGCACGCAAGGGTATCAGTATTGACAGAATGTGATATACTCTGCGCGCACTTTATACCTTATTAACAGAGTAAGACAATGACTGATTTATCAAAATACAGAAACATTGGTATTTTTGCTCACGTAGACGCGGGTAAAACTACCTCTACAGAGCGTATCCTAAAGCTAACTGGTAAGATCCATAAGATCGGTGATACACACGACGGTTCAACTACAACTGACTTCATGGAGCAGGAAGCTGAACGTGGTATCACAATCCAGTCTGCAGCAACAACTTGTTTCTGGAACGATCACCGTCTAAACATCATCGATACTCCTGGACACGTTGACTTCACTATCGAAGTTTACCGTTCTCTAAAAGTACTTGACGGTGGTATCGGTGTATTCTGTGGTTCTGGTGGTGTTGAGCCTCAGTCAGAAACTAACTGGCGTTACGCTGACGAATCACACGTATCACGTCTGATCTTCGTTAACAAACTAGACCGTATGGGCGCAGATTTCTACAAAGTTGTAGATCAAGTACAAAACGTACTAGGTGCTACACCTCTAGTTATGACTCTACCTATCGGTATCGAAGAAGATTTCGTAGGTGTTGTAGACGTACTAAGCCAACAAGCTTACGTATGGGATGAGTCTGGCCAGCCAGAGAACTACGAAGTTCAAGATATTCCAGCAGACATGGTAGAAAAAGCTGCTGAATACCGTGAAATGCTAATCGAAACTGCTCTAGAGCAAGACGAAGATCTAATGATGGCTTACCTAGAAGAAGGCGAAGAGCCATCTCTAGAAGACATCAAACGTTGTATCCGTAAAGGTACTCGTGATCTAGCATTCTTCCCAACTTACTGTGGTTCAGCGTACAAGAACAAAGGTATCCAACTTATTCTTGACGCGGTAATTGATTACCTACCATCTCCAACAGAAGTTGATCCACAGCCTCTAACTGATTCAGAGACTGGTGAGCCAACTGGTGAAGTTGCGACTGTATCTGCAGACGAGCCACTACGTGCGCTTGCATTTAAGATCATGGACGACCGTTTTGGTGCTCTAACCTTTATCCGCATCTACTCTGGTAAGATGAAGAAAGGTGACACAGTACTTAACTCTGCAACTGGTAAAACAGAGCGTATCGGCCGTATGGTTGAGATGCACGCAGACGAGCGTAACGAGATCGATTCAGCACAAGCTGGTGACATCATCGCTGTAGTTGGTATGAAGAACGTTCAAACTGGTCACACTCTATGTGATCCTAAGCACGAATGTACTCTTGAGCCAATGATCTTCCCAGATCCAGTAATCTCTATCGCAGTTAAGCCTAAAGATAAAGGCGGTTCTGAGAAGATGGGTATCGCGATCGGTAAAATGGTTGCAGAAGATCCATCATTCCAAGTTGAGACTGATGAAGATTCAGGCGAAACTATCCTGAAAGGTATGGGTGAACTTCACCTAGACATCAAGGTAGATATCCTTAAGCGTACTTACGGCGTTGAGCTAGAAGTTGGTGCTCCACAGGTTGCTTACCGTGAAACTATCACTCAAGCAATCGAAGACAGCTACACGCACAAGAAACAGTCTGGTGGTTCTGGTCAGTTCGGTAAGATCGATTACCGCATCAAACCAGGTGAGCCAAACTCTGGCTTCACGTTCAAGTCAACAGTTGTTGGTGGTAACGTACCTAAAGAATTCTGGCCTGCAGTTGAGAAAGGCTTTGCGTCAATGATGGAGCACGGTGTTCTAGCTGGCTTCCCAACTCTAGACGTTGAAGTTGAACTATTCGACGGTGGTTTCCACGCAGTTGACTCTTCAGCAATCGCTTACGAAATCGCTGCTAAAGGCGCATTCCGTCAGTCTATGCCTAAAGCTGGCGCGCAACTTCTTGAACCAATCATGAAAGTTGACGTGTTCACTCCAGAAGATCACGTTGGTGACGTAATCGGTGACCTTAACCGTCGTCGTGGTATGATCAAAGACCAACAAGCTGCGTCTACTGGCGTACGTATCAAGGGTGATGTACCTCTATCAGAAATGTTTGGTTACATCGGTACTCTACGTACAATGACTTCTGGTCGTGGTCAGTTCTCTATGGAGTTCTCACACTACGCACCATGTCCAGCAAACGTTGCTGAGCAAGTAATTGCTGACGTTAAAGAGCGTAACGCTAAGAAGTAATTCTTAAGTTAACTCTATAACTTGAAAGCCCCGCCTAGTGCGGGGCTTTTTGTATCTAACCGCTTATACACAGCGCGTTTTTGTTTCGCTGATATACGTCTTTGGTGTTGTTTACCGACTATTCTGAAGCTGAGCCAGTATTACTAACATTGAGGTCGATGGTTTTAAAATCTGGTATCACTGACTTTTCAAATGTTTCTATTTCTTCTCTCAACCATTGTGCAAACAATTGGGCTTTAGGTCGCTTTAAGTAGCCTTTTGGAGCGCACAGGTAATACGCAAATTTGGGTTTAATGGCTATATCACCAATTCGGACCAGTTTGCCTGAACGGAAATATTGATGAGCTAAACTGTGTTTGACGAGCGCTACGCCTTGTAGTGATAACGCAGCTTCTAACACTAAGTGTGAGCCACTGTATTTTAAAGCAGGCTTTGCCGCTGAATGACCAAGTCTCGCTAACCACATGTTCCAGTCCAGATCTGGCCAAACGTCTTCGATGAGCTCTGCTTTGCTTAAATCTTCAATGCGATAGATGCCGTGCTCTTTCTGATATACCGGATGACAGGCAGGATAAAAAGCTTCATCCATCAGCCATTGTGATTCTAAATTAGGGTATTTTCCTAAACCGTAACGGACACACAAATCGATCTGACTATCTTGAAAAGACACCAAATCATTGGTTGGTTCTAATAGTAAGGCGATATCAGGGTGACGCTGACGAAAAGCCGTAATTTTCGGGACTAACCAATGGTGAGCGAAAGAGGGGAGTGTTGATATCGAAAGGTGGTTAGGATTAGGATCTTGATTAACCAATCTAACCCCTTGCTGCAAATGAGCAAACCCTCTTTCTGCCTGAGTAAACAGCAGCTCTCCCTCAGGTGTGAGCACGATTTTTCTGTGCTGGCGAACAAATAAGTCCGTTCCTAAAAACTCTTCAAGATGACGAATTTGCTGACTAATGGCAGCTGGCGTAACAAACAATTCTTTTGCCGCTGTTTTAAAGCTTCCTTCCTTTGCTGCAACGAAGAAGTAATACAAGCCCTGTAAGGGAGGCATTCGATCTTTCACATTAGTTTTCCTTAACTCAATGGCAGATTCTATCGTTTGAGGATATCAGCCTAGTCGCTGATTATTAAGTGGTCAACATTGTTATAGTATAGGAGTTGGTTACATGGAAAACATGACACACACTTGTGAGCGCACTTTACTAGCTGACCATCAGACCGGATTACAGTTAATTTATTCTAAACTTGTTAGTTGGAGAAGAAACTACAAGACACGTCGTCACTTGAGAGAGTTACCAGAGCATCTTTGGGACGATATTGGATTAGATGAAAAGGAAATTAATAGTGAAGTGAGGAAGCCTTTTTGGAGAGAGTAGTTTATGAGTTTGATTCAAGCTCAGAATTAAACTGCACTCCCCAATGATATTGAGGAGTGCAGACAAGGCTATAAGTCTTCTTCCCACACAACCAATTCACCTTTCGGCCAGTTGTGACCAATTTCATGATACTTTTGCTCAAGCACATGACGTTTAATTTTGAGTGTTGGCGTCAATACGCCATTTTCAATGCTCCAAGGCTCTTTAATCATTAATACGCCTTTGATTTGCTCATGAGAGGCGAGTTCTTGATTCATTTTTGCAATGACTTTGCGGGTGGTTCGTGCGTACCGCTCCCGATCAAAGTTAGGAAAATCATGTGGAACAACCAAAAGAATCGGGGCTGGTAGCCCTAAACCGATGAGGCACATCATCTCTACGCGACTGTATTCGAAAAGTTTTTTCTCGATAGGAACCGGAGAGACAAATTTACCTTTGGCGGTTTTAAAGTTATCTTTTTTACGGCCTTGAATGGTTAGGTAACCATCTGAGTCGATAGAGCCGATATCGCCTGTGTGTAGCCAGCCCTCTGAATCAAAAGACTCTTGGGTGGCAATGTCATTTTTGTAGTAGCCAGAAAATAGCCCTTTGCCACGTACCATGATTTCATCATCGTCAGCGATTTTTAACTCAATACCTGGTCCAGCATTACCGACACTACCAATTTTGTCAGCTCTAAATGGGTAGTTGAGCGTGCTATAGGCAAATGATTCTGTCATGCCCCAAGCTTCAGTAATATTGAGTCCTACAGAGTGGTACCATTCCAGCAGTGCTGGTGATACCGGGGCAGAGCCACAGCCTAATACTCGAGCCTGATCCAACCCCAATCCTTCTGCGAGCTTTTTCTTGATCAGAGAATTGACGAATGGGATTTTCAATAGAATGTTGAGCTTCTTCTGTGGAAGTTTGTCTTGAATACGTTGTTGGAATAGCGTCCATAATCGCGGGACTGAGATAAACAGAGTCGGGCGGTGCATTTTTACATCTTCGATAAAGGTATCCAATGATTCTGGAAATGCTGTTGGTACACCACCCATGATGGATGAGCCAAAAATGTAGACGCGCTCTGTAATATGAGCCAAAGGTAAGTAAGAAAATAGACGATCATTTTCTTGAATACCGATATGGTTTATCAGTTGTTGTACGGACCAGTTAAACGCTCCGTAGGTCAGCATCGCACCTTTCGGTAATCCTGACGTGCCAGAGGTATACACCAAAGACATTAGCTTATAGTCGTAGTGCTGTGGACGCTCTTCACTTGGCATTGCATCGGCAATGAGTGCTTGGTATTCGTACTGACATTTTGGCGCAGTATCGTAGGGGAGCGCGATACTAATGATCTCCGGCATTGCATCAATGACTTGC
The DNA here is from genome assembly GCF_054064075.1 of Vibrio sp. JZG10. Taxonomy (NCBI): domain Bacteria; kingdom Pseudomonadati; phylum Pseudomonadota; class Gammaproteobacteria; order Vibrionales; family Vibrionaceae; genus Vibrio; species Vibrio sp. JZG10. Next base: position 14,225 of record NZ_JBSUGE010000009.1, on the reverse strand, counting down.
TGGGTTGCTTTAGGATCATCGAGTTTTCCGCCAATGAGCGCTTTACTTTCACTATGAGTCACACAGTATTCGATGGTGTCCGCGCCGGCGGTAGGAAAGATTGGCACACTGACATAATCGCCAAGCATCATCGCAAGATCGCAAATAAACCACTCTGCACAGTTTTTAGACACTAACGCCACTTTGTCGCCAGGCTGTACTCCGAGGTTGCGTAGTGCACTGACGAGTTTTAAGGCTTGATCGGCAACATCAGCGAACGTGTATTCAACAAATTGTCGGTTAATAATTTGTTTTAGATAGACCTCATTTGGGCGCTCTTGAGCCCATTTGAGAATCATTTCATTTGGTGGTGGGAGAGCGCAACCAGCAGCGCTGTTTAGATTCGGCTGATTCATTTTTAGTGACTCCATGTCTTCTCGTTGTATTTATAATTGTTAACGCATTGTTAACTTTAGCATGTTAAATAACGACACGGGAATGCATTTTGATGAAATATGTGGGGAGGATAGCGTTAGTTACCCCTAAAGTCGGTACTAATAGCGCCTAAAACTGTTGCCGATAATTCGCTGGGGACAGGCCTGTTTTTTTCTTAAAAATTCGAGAAAAGTAAGAGACATCTCGGTATCCACATTGATAAGCAATATAGGCAATTTTCATGGATTCATTTTCAACGAGCATTTTCTTTGCTAATGAAATGCGTTTCGCAGTGACATAATCACGAAAGCACATACCAACTTTGCGATGAAATACTTTGGAAAAGTAGTTCGGTGAGTAGTGACAAAGCGCAGCAGCTTCCTCTTCTCTTAGGTCTTTATGGACGTTATTGGCGATGTAATGAACCACGTCAGAAAAATTCGACTTTCCACTTCGAGAAAAGAGTTTATCGACCGAAATTTGTTCTTCGTCGACCTTGCTGTGCAAAAAGTATTTCAATTTTATCTGTGATAGCCAAATCGGGAGGGTGATTTCATTCAACGTATAATATTCCGCACAAATATGCTTTGGCGGTAAGTGAGGCTCGATATCGGTTGGATGTATAACGATCAGTTTTTTGTCGAGATTTTCACAGAGCGTGATGACGCCTTTCAGGTGCTCTCGATGATCGCAAGTCATGTAGTAGAAGAAATAGCTGTGTTCTTTATCGCTAAGCACAGAGATATCTTTGCTACAGTCCATAATCTCAAAGCTCTTATCAAACTCACAGCGAAGTGATTCCGGCAGCGAGCAAAGAGTCTCTCCAATCCAATAAGCTTTGGTCAGTCTATCCATATGAATCCCGCTCAGTACGTACTACACCAACGTTAGTATGTATTGAGGTCAGTCGAGCCTCATTCCTTGAGCTTGAGACCTCACCCTTTCGTTTATTAAGCTTAGGCTTATATAGTCATACTGCAAGTGTGAAATATGTCACATAGATCTTAGTGGGGTGTCTCACTATTGATACATTTTAGCTCTGAAGCACAGGTGGGCAAGAAAGTACCAACCTTTGGCAAAAAAGTCCTAACCCCCCTAATTCTCGGTGACTAATGTTTAAGCATGATTCGGGTGTATATGATACCTGCGTCATGGACAAGCGAGATATGGTTAAATAAAGGGGACTATCTTATGGATAACTTTCGCAATCTAATCAAGGACTTCATGGAAGATGAAGAGGGGCTAACACTTTTGGAGTACATCTTAGGTGCGGCACTAATTGTAGCAGCGATGTTGAGCACAGACTTTTGGGGAATTCTCGCAGACAAGTTTGTAGAAGTCTCAAGCGATATTAATACTGCTGGTGAATAAGATTAATGCTTGAGACTGAGTTAATTATTTGGTCATTGCTTATTGCGATTGGAGTCTCAGACGCTCAGAAACACAAAATACCAAATAAAGCGGTGCTTATGCTTTTGGTTGCTGTTACTGCAAACGTAATTTACAACCCAGCCACAAGTGGTTTGGATCATTTATATGGTGGGCTGGTTGCGTTTGCAGTGTGTTTCGCGCTGTATCTGTTCAAAGCAATGGCTGGAGGAGACGTCAAGTTACTCGCCGTCGTAGGAACATGGCTCGGTCTGAGTAATCTTGGGGAAGCGTCTACTGGAATAATGCTTGCTGGAGGCATCGTGGGCATTTTTTATCTAATGTTACACGTGTCATCGACTAGTGTTGCTCTATCACACCAGATAAAAGGGTATTGCTTAGAAAAAGTAACACCAGGCTTTAGGTCTAATAAGCCGTTAGTCATTCCTTTCGCGCCGATAATCGTAATTGGATTAGCTTATTTCTCCTACACCCATTAAATAATAATAAAAAATGGCATGCAGCATCAGTTGACTAGGCAACTTCAAGAGGGGAAGTATGATGGGCTCTGCGTATTGGGAAAAACTAGTGCCACAAATCAATCCACCAAAGGTGCCTTCCGCAGTGGAAGGTCTTGGGATCCCAGCTTCAGTCGTTGAAAACCTAGTTCTGAAACATCTGGCTGCTTATCCCAAATGTGATTTAGTTGAACTGACTCAACGTTTGTGTGTGGTTTCAAACATCGTTGAGCTTGCACTCGCGCAGTTGAGAAAACGCAGTTGGGTTGAGGTGTATCAGCCTGCGTCAGACAAACTAAGTCATTCGTATTCTAATGTTCGCTATAGCCTTACCGAATTTGGTTTGGCTGAGGCGGATATTGCTTATCGAAAAGATCCCTACATTGGCCCAGTTCCTGTGTCGTTGGAAGATTATTGGACGGTTGTGGAAGGGCAAGATCTGCGTAAAAACCCGATCATGCGCGCTGATGTGGAGCGTGCGTTGTCCGATGTATTTGGCTCCGAGCATTTAATTCCAGTGCTTGGCCCGGCGATTAACTCAGGTCGAGCAATGCTGCTATACGGGCACGCTGGTACTGGTAAGAGTTACGTGGCTGCGCGTGTTTTGAATGCGATGAGTACGTCGGTTTTCATTCCTTACGCTATTTATGCTGATGGCAACATCATCAAAGTTTTTTCCGAGCACCATCACCGTCGTTTAGACAACTCCCATTCTCAAGTATTCGTTAAGTTGGAAACGCATTACGACAAACGCTGGGTTCTGTGTGAAAGACCAAATATCCAAGTCGGTGGCGAACTTACGATGGATATGTTGGAAGTTAACCATAGCGAGCATAATCGTGTATGGATTGCGCCACTGCAAATGATGGCTAACAACGGAATCTTGGTGATTGATGACCTTGGTCGTCAGTCAATGCCTGTTGATGCCCTGCTAAACAGATGGATCGTTCCAATGGAGTACTTATTTGACCACCTAGCCTTGCCAAATGGTCAACAAGTCACGGTGCCGTTTATGCTCACTCTGGCATTCTCCTCCAACTTTGCACCAAGCAAAATTGCAGACCCCGCTTTTTTACGTCGTTTGGGTTACAAGATCGAGTTTACACCGCTTGGTTTGACAGATTATCAAGCGCTTTGGGTTTCGCTTGCTAAAGACTACCAAATGACGCTTGTGCCTGAGTTTTTCGATACGTTAAGTCAGTTACATCGCGACAATGATGTCGCCAACTACCCTTGTTTACCAAAAGACTTACTCGGTATTAGCCGCGATATTTTGGTGTTCGAAGGGAAAGAGAAGGTCGTCTCATCAGACATTTTAACCCGTGCCTGGGGACTGTACTTCACAGTGGATGAATAGGGAGATCTAAATTATGAGTCGGACTCAAGTCATCATGTTGCTGTTGCTCTCCATTGTTTTCGGCCTTGCCGCCGTTTTGATAGCTAAACAATGGATGGATGGCAGAAACCAACCAACTGTCGAGTTAGAAGAGGTCGAAAGACACCCAGTTTTAGTTGCCGCCATGGAACTAGAGCCAGGGACCATTCTATCTGAGAAACATTTGTCTACTAAGCTCATGGAAGTGGATTGGATAGACGATGAAACGCTAAAAGTACAAGAACAGGCATTGGGAAGAATTGTTGCCAATACCATTTATGCGGGCGAGCTGGTTAACTCGAATCGTCTTGCATTGCCCGGTGAGGGCGCGACACTTGCTGCTTTAATCCCTGAAAACAAACGAGCAATCACCATTCGTGTCAATGACGTTATCGGTGTGGCTGGGTTCTTGTTACCGGGCAATAAGGTCGATGTATTGAATACCGTGAGTTATGGACAAGGTAAAAACGCCACAACAAAAACGGTGCTTAAAAACATCAACGTCCTTGCGGTCGACCAAACAGCCAAAACCAATGATAACAAACCCGTTATTGTGCGTGCGGTGACTTTAGAAGTAACACCGAAAGAGGCTGAAAAGCTCCTATCGGCGAACAGCAAAGGCGACATTCAACTTGCTCTACGCAACCCTCATGAAGTGGATAAACCTGTTGTAGCAAGAAAATACACGCCACGACCTAGTGTGACCATTATTAAGGGATCTCAGGCATCCAGTGTCCGAGTCAGCAATTAGGTGAATTATGAAAACAATAATATTACTCGTTAGCCAGTTACTTTTTGTCAGCTTGTCTGTTAACGCAGCCACGGTGCAGTCAGGAAAAGTCGTGACCGTTGCGCATCACCAATCAACCCAATTGATGATATCCGGCCAAGCGAAGAAAGTGACATTAGGGGATCCAGAAGTCTTGGATATTTTAGTGCTCAGATCGAACGAGCTGTTTCTTATTGGTAAGAAGTTAGGTACCACGAATGTGTCGGTGTGGGATCGCCGAGGCCGGTTAATTGAGCAGTTTAACGTGGAAGTCACGCATGATCTAAACACGCTTAAGTCGAAGCTTTATCAGTTCTTGCCGGATGAAAATATCGAGGTGCACAGTGCGCAAGAAAAAGTGGTACTTAGAGGCTTGGTCAGCAGTCAGCAGAATATGGACACTGCGGTCAAAATTGCTGAAACCTTCGCTTTAGGTGAAGCGGCAGATGAAGAAGATGACAGCTCTAAAGATGATGACAGCATGGTGATCAATCTACTTTCTATTGGCGGGGCTCAACAGGTGACGCTAGAAGTGACCGTTGCCGAAGTGCAGCGCACACTAGTAAGACGCTTTGACTCAAACTTCCACTTTTTCCAAAGAAGTGGAGACTTTACCTGGGGTGGTACGACTGCTGGTGGCGGTATTGATGGCATTGGACCGATTTTGAACGTTCCAACAGTCGAAGATTTCGGTTTTCTTGGGTCGTTTATCGACAGTAATACCTTGTTTACCTTCGCGCTTGATGTGGCGAAACAAAATGGCGTGGCGAAAGTGTTAGCAGAGCCTAGCCTTACCGCATTAAGTGGTACGCAAGCCGAGTTTGTCGCTGGTGGTGAATTCCCAATTCCAGTACCAAATGAAGATGGTATTACCATCGATTATAAAGAGTACGGTGTTCAACTCGACTTCGTTCCGTTTATTTTGAGTGATAAGAGAATCAACCTCAAATTGAACGTCAATGTGAGTGAAATCTCCAACTCAGGTGTGCTGACGTTTAATCCAAACGAAGTGAATGCCACGTTCTTTATTCCGCCAATCACCAAACGAAGTGCTGGCACCACGATTGAGCTGGCTGATGGCCAAACCATTGGTATTGCAGGCTTATTGAGTGAAAACGCACGTAATGTCGCGGATGGCATACCTGGAGCGAGTGATTTACCTGTTTTGGGGCGCTTGTTCAAGAGTGAAGAATTTACCTCTGGGGAAACAGAACTAGTCATTCTGGTTACTCCTCGATTAGCAACCCCAATTGACCGACGTCGAATCACGCTACCAACAGATGGCTTTGTGGCTCCAAACGATGTGGAGTTCTATTTGCTTGGTAAAGGTGCTGAGTTGGATTTCGATAGGTACCAGCTAAACGACATCAGTGAAGAAAATACTAACAACAATTTTATTCAATACGGTTCGTCAGAAGGTGGCTCTGAGGGCAAGTTTGGGCACAGTCTATAAGTGGGAGAACAAGATGAAAAGCATAATGATAATGACCATTTGTTTCACATCATTCGGCTTGTTTGGCTGTGCGAATGACCCCGAGCTTGGTATCTCGGTTAGCCAGCTGCGCGCTGAACAAACTCTGAATCCAGAAGCCTGGTATGAGAATTTGGGCTACTTACCGGAAGGTAGTGGTGAGCGCACACAAGTTAGCTTAGAGGTATATAACAACAATGGGGTAGCCAAAAATGATTAAGTGATACGTTCACTTAGGAGGGGCTATGCGAAGGAATATGCATATAGCACCAAGGAGAGCTCAGAAAGGGATTACCTTGGTATTAATTAGTTTAGTTTTATTATTTTTACTTGGTGTTGCAGCCTTTGGTATTGATTTGAATCACCAAGTACTCAATAAAACAAGACTACAAAACGCGGTCGACTCCGCTGCATTAGCGGCTGCGGTTGTCGTCGATGAAAGGACCGACGCGGCAGATTTGGCTGAGCGGCTTAGTTTAGCGACGCAGGCGGCGAATGATGCTCTGACTCATTCTGCTGCGTCTGATGGTAACCAAGAATTAGTTTACACGGGGGAAAACATAGATGTAACTTTCTCAAATTCGAACGCTAAAGGCTCATTTGTTGAAGCTGGAGAGTTCTCTTTGGGCAGTGACAGTGACATCTATGTTCGTGTTGCCGTTAGTAATGTTCTTTTGACACAGTATTTAAGTGGCATGTTTGGGCTCGACAAAGGGAAAGGGGTGTCAGCGAGTGCTGTTGCAGGACCAAGTGCGCCAAGCATTACTACATGTAACGTGTCGCCTATTGCTATGTGTGGCGATGTAAGCTCAGCTGATCTGGCGTGGGGATACATTCCTTCTTCAAACCCAGACTACAATGGCGCACAAGATCGAGATGCTGACACTATTCATGTATTGAAACCATCAGGGCACACGGATGGTGGCATTGGTTCGGGTAACTATCACCTTTTAGACTTTGGTTCCGGTAAAAATACAGTAAGAGAAATGCTGGCAGGGGATACTGAGGAGTGCATAACAGTCGGTGATTTAGTCACAACAGAGACTGGTAAAGGTACGGGACCAGTAGCTCAAGGTCTAAATACGAGATTTGATGGAGGTAAGCCAGATGAAGGCATTACTTCAGATAAGTACATCGAAGAGTCCAACGTAACATACGACAATTACCAACAACAATATCAGGATGCGGAAGACCCGGCCGTTGATAACGATGCGTTTTATTATGCTGATTATGTCGAAGGGTTAGCCGCTTGTACGGGTGGGCCTGGCGCGTGCAAGTCGCAATATTACCGAGCGGATGGGAAAACCGATAGAAGGGTATTACGAGTGCCGATCGTTCGTTGTGATGAAGCTCCAAAACAAGGCGGCAAGATGGATTTAGAAGTACTGGGCCTAGGATGCTTTTTTGTTACTCAGGAAGTGCAAAACAAGGGGAATGAATCGGAAATATTCGGTCAGTTTCTAGAGGATTGTACGGTAAAAAATGCGTCGTCTGGGGTAGATCCGGATGAAGATGGAGTTGGGCCATACAAAATCGTTCTATACAAAGACCCGTCAAGTGGAGGGTCTTAATATGATGTACTCCAATAGAAAGCATCAGATGAAAAAGATGGCTAACCAGAAAGGACTGGCAATTATAGAGTTTATTCTTGCATTGCCAGTGCTACTGATGCTGACCGTATTAGTTATCGACGTGAGCCGAGCTTTTATTCAATACACAGAGGTCAACAAAGCGTTGCAAAATGGCGCACGGTATGCCGTGGTTGATACTTATGGCACGTTAGATTTTGAAGGTATAGCTGAAGAATCTGATATTAAAAATGTGGTGATCTATGGTACGCCGAGTGGCGTTGGTACGCCAGTAATCGACTATATTGAAGCTGCTGACATTATTGTGACTCAACCAACGGACACCAATAAGGTTGTCACCATATCAGCTACTTATAATTATGAGCCTATTTTCTCAACCTTACCTTTTACCGGAACCTCTTTGGCTTTCAGTATTGGCTCTTCTGCGTCAATGAGGACTAGCCCATGAAACAATGGATAAGGAAACAGAAAGGACTGACCCAAGTTGAGTTTTCGTTAATTGCACTTGCGGTAATGTTAGTACTGTTCATGATTATTGAGTTTGCAATCTACTTTTATTCAGTGCAAATGGTCAACGAAATTACCAGGCGAGCGGCACGACTTGCCACGGTTTGTTTTATTTCTGAACGTGATGAAATACCTAATCATCAAGCTTTGGAGAGTCTATATCCTTCAGGTTTTACCGCTAATAATTTACAAATCGAATATTTAGATGATACAGGTGCAACTGTTGATGTGTCGGATTTTTTGAGTACTCCACCTGCAGCATCTACAGTGTTAGATGCTCAGTTTTCAAAAATAAAATATGTTCAAGCAAGAGCAGTTGATTATGAATTTAAGTTTTTTGTGTTGGCTGCGCTTATTAGTGCAGTAGGAAAAACGCCTGCTTTTGAAACTGTATTGCCGGCAGAAAGCTTAGGTGTATTAAAGCCTGAAGCTGATAACCCAGCTGTTTATTCGGATTGTTCCGCGGAGTAGCTTTATGTTGAAACCAGTCAAAATGGATAATGAAATACATAAAAGTTTAAAAACTAACTTGATAGTTTGGATAGTTTATTCTACGTCAAACTTTAAAATTAATATTGCTGATGAATTATCCGAATGTGTCAATCTAAATATTGATTGGATAGAGCTAGAGTCTTTTAATTTAGACTTTGTTAAAAATAAGCAAATTCCCGATCTTATTTATATTGAAACCGGTGAAAGTTGGGCGCAGAAAGTGGCTCATGTGTACTCTAGTGACAGTAGCTTACAGCATAATCACACCGCTTTGATTGTCTTTGGTGATGAAAACGATACGGCATCTCTCAAAATGGCATTGAGGCTTGGTGCAACAGACTATTTGTCGCGTTCTGTTGATCTTGGTGAGCTTTATCCGCTATTAAAATCGACCGCGGATGAAAAGATTGCCAATAAACAAATGGGCGATTTAACTTTATTTATCAATACAAAAGGTGGTTCGGGTGCAACAACACTGGCGATCAACACCGCGATAGAACTGTCAAGTTACGCGAAGAGTAAAGTATTGCTCATTGACTTAGATATGCAGTTTAGTGATGCGGCCGATTATTTAAACTGTAAGCCAAAATACAATATTAATGATGTGATTGATTCTGTTAATGATTTGGATGAGTTATCACTAGAAGGTCTCGTATATCAACATCCTTCAGGTTTGAATTATTTGTGCTTTAACCAAAATGATACCAAGGATAATCATAAACACGCAGTTCAAGTCAGTAAGTTATTACCTATTCTGAGACAGTTTTACTCACATATTATTGTGGATTTGTCTCATGGTGTTGAGCATGTTTATCAACAAATTGTTTCTCCGGCTACGCATATCTTTTTAATTATGCAGCAGAATGTTACTTCGGTTAAGCATGCTGTCAGCTACATACGTTCTTTAGAATTAGACTATGGTTTAAGTAGTCATCAGGTTGAACTGATTGTTAATCGTTTTGAAAAGAAATCAACAATATCTTTGAAAGACATTGAAAATGCAGTTAGTGGACATGCGATACATTTAGTACCTAATAATTTTGCTATTGCTATCGAGAGCGCTAATTTGGGTAACCCAATTGTTCAATCTAAGAAAAATAGTGCGCTGAAAGCTTCTTTGGCTGAAATATCGCACTTATTAGAAAGTCCGACCAAAGAGAATCAAAGTTGGATCAAAAAACTATTTTCTTAGTAAGGGGGAGTTATGTTTTTCAAACGGAAAGGCGTCGGGAGTTCTTTCAATTCCGTAGATGAAACAAAAGAATCTAAAGTTGTGAATGTCGAGTTGGCAAAATCTGACGAAGATACGTCAGATGAGCAAAGGGCTTTATCGCCTGTTGAAGCCAAGATGAAAGCGATCGAGGAGCAGAAAAAACAGCTAGAACAAGATCTCTCGATCAAACACTACTATCACAAAAAGCTACTGGACACCTTGGATCTCGGGCTTCTATCGCACTTGCAAGAAGATCGCGCGAAAGAGGAGTTACGCGAAGCGGTCGTTCAGCTCATTGCTGAAGATCAAACACACCCGTTGAGCTCTGAAGCTCGCAATCGCGTGATACATCAAATTGAAGATGAAGTGTTTGGTCTAGGGCCGCTGGAACCGCTGCTTGAAGACCCAACGATCTCAGATATCTTGGTCAATGGTCCGAAAAATATCTTTGTCGAACGTTTTGGTAAGCTCGAGAAAACGCCACATACCTTCTTAGATGAGCGCCATCTGCGCAACATCATTGATCGCATTGTTAGCCAGGTTGGACGAAGAATCGATGAAGCCTCACCAATGGTGGATGCTCGACTCAAAGACGGTTCGCGTTTCAATGCGATTATTCCTCCTCTTGCCATTGATGGCCCTTCCGTTTCTATTCGACGTTTTGCAGTTGAACGTTTGAATATGGATAACCTATTAGAGCTTGGTTCGTTATCTCCAGAGATGGCGAAGTTTCTCAATGCGGCGGTCGTGGGGGAAATGAATATCCTGATATCTGGTGGTACAGGCTCTGGTAAAACAACCACGCTGAATATTTTGTCGGGCTTCATTCCAAGTGATCAACGTATTGTGACCATTGAGGATTCGGCAGAGTTACAACTCCAACAACCACATATTATCCGCTTAGAAACACGTCCTTCTAATATCGAGGGTAAAGGTGAAATATCTCAGCGCGATTTAGTGAAAAACTCGCTACGTATGCGTCCTGACCGGATAGTTGTTGGTGAGGTTCGTGGCTCAGAAGCGGTGGATATGTTATCGGCAATGAACACGGGTCATGATGGGTCGCTGGCCACCATTCACGCTAACACACCAAGGGATGCGTTGAGCCGTATTGAGAATATGTTCTCGATGGCGGGTTGGAATGTGTCGACCAAAAACTTGAGAGCGCAGATTGCCTCCGCCATCAATATTGTCGTGCAAATGGATCGCCAAGAAGACGGTAAACGCCGCATGGTCAGCGTACAAGAAATCAATGGCATGGAAGGCGACGTTATCACTATGTCGGAGATCTTCACCTTCCAAAGAAGAGGGGTCGATCAAGAAGGCAATGTGTTAGGTGATTACATGGCAACAGGGATTGTACCAAGCTGTCATGACCAATTAGTAAAACGAGGCTTAGACGTACCATTTGAAATATTCAATGAAAAAGCCCGTTAGGAGATTGCTATGGATAGTCAATTCCCCCTTTTTCTTGTGCTGCTTTTTTTGTCCGTATTCTTTATTAGCCAGGCGTTAATTTTGCCTTCTGCGGGTAAAAAGGTTAAGCATAAGCAGTTAATTAAGCGGATACACGAAAGCCATAAACACATCGATCAAGAGAGTATTTCCCTACTAAGGGAAAACTCGCTCAAAAACCTTTCTCCATTAGAGCGATGGCTTGTGAGGTTCAGCCTATTCGATAACTTTAAGAAGAAATTGGAATTGGCTGGGATACACATGGGGTTCAGTCGGTTTATTTTTCTCACCTTCCTCGGCGGGGTTGCGGTTGGGCTATTTCTGTTCTTATTCGGGCAAGTTTGGTACCTCTGTGCCGGTGTTGCTGTCGCTTGTTGGGTGTCGGTTTACTTCTACCTACAGAAAAGAATTGCAGATCGTTTAATGAAGTTCGAAGAGCAACTGCCAGAGGCGCTCGATATCATTAAGCGAGTACTACAGGCCGGTCAGCCAATTACACAAGCGTTTGGGGAAGTAGGCAGAGAGGTCAGTGCGCCGCTTGGCCCTGAGTTCATGAATACCTTTAACTTACTCAACTATGGTTATGACCTCCGCTTGGCGATTATGCAAATGTCGGAAAGAACCCCTACGGTATCCATGCTTGCTTTCTCGAGTGCGGTGTTACTGCAAAAAGAAACGGGTGGTAACTTAGTCGAAAACATTGAAAAGCTCTCTCATATCCTACGTGCTCGTTTCAAACTCGCTCGAAAAATCAAAACCATTTCTGCGGAATCTCGAATGTCGGCATGGGTATTAGTATTAGCGCCTTTTGGGTTGTACGTCATCATTTCACTCGTTCGGCCTGAGTATATTGAGCTGCTTCATACGCACCCAATGGGGATCAAAATGGTGATTGGTGGGATGGTGGCCTTATTTATCGGGACGCTGTGGATTCGTAAAATCGTCAATATTGAGGTGTAGCTATGGAAAGCATTCAAGGATGGTTAAACGGTTTTGCTGTCGGCCAAGAGACGTTACTCATGGGGTTGATCCTCATCACCACCGTGTTAGTGGTGATGACGCTGGGCTCGATAATTATCGGGGTCAACTCGCCAATTAAAAGAAAGTTAGCCGAACTGTCTGGTGATAAAAAGGAAGTCTCTCACCACAACAAAAAAATGGCTGACACATTGGAGTCGTTAGCGCCTTTAACTTCGCCAACCAGTGAAAAAGAGCGCCAAACGACACGCAATAAACTGATGCATGCTGGGTTTCATGAAAGCAATGCATTGTCGATGTTTTATGCCATTAAATCGGTCACAACAATACTAGGTGTGATGGTGGCAGCACTGGTGTATTTCTCGATTCCGGAATCTAAATATCTGTACACCTACATGGCGTTATCCGTATTTATTGGGCTTCTGATTCCTGATTTTATTTTGCGCCGAATGGTCAACAAGCGTCAGCAAGCGATTCGTGCAGGTGTGCCCGACATGCTCGATTTGCTGGTGGTTTGTACCGAATCAGGGCTTGGCTTTAATGCGGCTTTGCGTCGCGTTGCAGATGAGCTGGTTATCTCTCACCCAGAGCTTGCCGATGAAATCGACACGGTGTGCAACAAAATTAAAGCGGGTAAACCAATGCCTGAAGCCTTAAGGGAGCTAGTATTAAGGACAGGGTTAGAAGAATTGATGGGGCTGGTGAGCATGCTTAGTCACGCCTCTCGAATAGGTGGGAGCTTAGTTAACTCCTTGCGTGAGTATACCGAAGACTATAGGGATAAGCGTCAACAAGCAGCAGAAGAAATTGCTGCAAAAATCCCAGTCAAAATGATGTTTCCAATGGTGCTGTTTATTTGGCCATGTTTTTTCATCGTGGCTATTGGACCTGCGTTAATTTCATTGGCTGAGGCATTTTCTAATTAAAAAGCAAAATAGGGATCGTTATGTGGATTAAGAAATACGTCATCATCTCGTTGTTGGTGCTTACCGCATGTTCAACAACTGAACAGTCATCAGACTTCGATTCAACGCTGTACTCAGGTAAGCCCGTTGAGTCACTCACCAATGATGAACCTCCAAAAACAGAGGAGGAGGCAATCTCTCGAGGGGATATTGCATTAAGCAATAAAAATGTCGACTTAGCGTTGTATGAATACATTCGCTCGCTCTCTTTCCCGAATGCGGTCCATAAAGACAAAACCTTATACACCGTGGGGCGTATCCATTTGGCAAGAGAGAATTCAGAGCTTGCGGATAAATCATTTCGAGCATCTTTAGCAGAGAACCCTGATCACATTGGTTCCCTCACAGAACTTGGCACTCTGTATACGAAACGTGGCGAAAAGGATGTCGGGAAGAGTTACTACATCCGCGCTTTGAATGCTGACCAAATTCGTATGGATGGCGACCCTATTATCACCAAAGACAATATTACAGCTGGGAGCGTTGCAACGTATCGCTATGATGATAAATCACCGGTTTCTGCTTACTCCGGTCTAGGTGTGCTTTACGACATTCGTGGCGACCACGATATTGCGCAGGCATTAATTAGAAAAGCGTTGGATATTGATTCAAGAAACGTCAACGCTTTAGTCAGCCTAGGCTATTCCTACTACATGGAAAAAGCTTATTCAAAAGCGGCGCACTTTACTCAAGCTGCGCTGAGCATTAAGCCGGGGGATGAAAAGGGAATCAATAACTTGGGTCTCATTGCACTGGCAAAAGATCAACCACGACAAGCGCTGAGTATTTTTAGTCGACACATGACAGAGCCGGAAGCACTCAACAATGTTGGTTACTTCTTGATCCTTCAAGGCAAACCAGGCGAGGCGATTCCTTATCTACAACAGGCTATTGATAAGAACCCTGCCTACTATGAACTGGCAAATAAAAACTTAGAGCGAGCATTAGCAATGGTCAGAGAGCGAGGAGATACCTCTACCGCGCTTCTCCAATAACTTCACAGTCTATTTAAAAAGAAAGCCACTCAGCAAGATGTTATATACAGTAACACAAAGGGTGTATATTGTGTATTAAGGCAGAGAAATCTGCCTTTTTATTGCACAACGAATCT